>JAGBEM010000005.1 GCA_017936985.1 Oscillospiraceae bacterium | reverse complement strand
TTCCGAATAGGAAATACCCAGCGGAAGAGCGGAGAGACGACATATAACCTGCAGCTCTCCGGGGATACCTTCCGGCGGGATGGCTACGTTCTCACCGGCTGGAACACGGAGCGGGACGGCAGCGGCACGGCCTATGGAGCGGATCAACGGATCGTGTTCGGCTCCACCGACGCCAACGGAAGCAACTGGAAGCCTTATGAGACCTCTCCCCGCCGTCTGTACGCCCAGTGGGCGAAGGCCCCCAGCCATACCGTGCCCATCCCGCTGGATATGCAGCGGCTGGCAGAGCCCGACGATACCATACTGGTGGCGGTCTATGATACCGATGGCCGCACCAAGATCTTCCGCAGTGCCGTCAGCCGGGACGATGTAGTCTCCCGGGAAACCCACTCCTTGCTGGATCGGGCATATCAGGGAAGCATCGGACTGATGCTCAGCGCTATGGTCCATCACAAGGATCTGACTAAGGCCGATATTGACGAGCTTTATGCCATTTTGAAAGAAGCTGAGGAGGATGCCAAATGAACGAGATCATCCTCACATCTTCTGTCATGATCCTGGCGCTGATCCTTCTGCGGGCCATCTTTCGTAAGAGAGTCAGCCACCGTTTGATCTACGGTATGTGGCTTTTGGTGGCTCTGCGTCTGCTGATCCCGGTGCAGTTTGGCAGCTTCCGGTTCAGCATTCTCAGCCAGACCAAACCCGTCACCGAAGTCATCACTGAGGCAGCCCGGAATCCCATTTCCGGCCCTTCCCGGGAGGAAGTGTACCAGCAGGTCATCACCGATTACATCTACAGCGGTCACACGGTCTTTATCCCCGACGTGCAGACTGAACTGGAACAGCAGCTTATCCAAAACGATCGTCCGGTCGAGGAAATTTACCAACAGGTCATCAAAGAGCATGAGGGTCAGGACATCGTGCTTCCCGTTGTGCAGGATCGCTTGGAAGCAGATGTGGCACATGCCATCACCGCCCCTACCTTGGGGCAGGCGGCTGTTGTCGTCTGGATCGTGGGTATGATCGCCATGGCGATCTGGTTTTTGTGCATCAACATCACCTTCCACCAGAATCTGAAGCGTACCGCCAAAGCCATGGAGATCCCGGATTGCCCGGTAACCGTAAAAGTGGACGGCAGTTTGTCTTCTCCCTGCCTGTTTGGAATTGTAAAGCCCACCATCTATCTGACACCGATTTGTACAGAGGACAGCCAAGTCCGCCGTCATGTGCTGACCCACGAGCTGACTCATTTGCATCACGCAGATCATATCTGGGCACTGGTTCGCTGTCTGTGCCTGTGCATCTACTGGTTCAACCCTCTGGTTTGGTTGGCCGCAGGCCTGTCCAAACGGGACTGCGAGCTTGCCTGCGACGAAAGTGTGATCAAAAAACTTGGTGAGCAGGAGCGTCTGGCCTACGGAAAGACCCTGGTGGACATGGTTGCCAATTCCGTTTCCCCCCGCCGTTTTCTGGAGACTGCTACCGCCATGCACGAAACCAAGGAGCAACTGAAAGAAAGGGTGAACTGCATCGTGAAAAAGCCGAAAATCATCCTTGCCGCTGCCATTTGTTTGGCGCTGGCCGTTGCCATCATCACCGGCTGTGCCTTTGCAGGTTATGGTGATGCCCCAGAGCAGTCCATTGAAGAAGAGATCATTGAAGCCTACTATAACACTGTGGAAGACGATGCTTTCCGAGAGCATTACACCACCGCTGACCTGTCCCTGCGCTTCCGGGGCATCTTCAGCGATACCTATGTGGTATTTGTAGATGGTCCTTATGCATATCTAACAATGATGTGCAGCGATGTCGTGGGTGGCGTCACATTCAGATATCCGGACTCACACAGGATGAAAGCATACCATCAGGGCAGCTTTTATTCTCTGGCAGAAGCCTACGAACTGGGCTATCTGACAATGGATGATGTGATGCAGCTAAAGGAAAACTATCTTGCATGCGGCGGTACTTCGTTAGACTCCTACTCCAACAAGGGCGAAGTTCCCACCATCCGGCAGCCCTGCACCCACACCACACCCCCGAATACAGAGATCACCATCGACGAAGAGATCCGGCAGGCTTATATGAAATGGTATTCCGATACAAGTTATACCGCCGATGATCTGTGTGTACGTTACCGGGGCGCATTTAGCGATCTGTATGCGGTCTTCGTGGATGGGCCGTTTGAACATGGAGATCTTGATTGGACCGAAACAGTGGCCGGCGTTAGTTTTGAGTACCACAGCACGCAGACTATGTACGCCTATCACCAGGGCCGCTTCCACACGCTGCAGGAAGCCTACGATCTGGGGCTCATGACCAAAGCCGAACTGCTGGCGCTAAAGGAAGACTACGACAATACTGATCATTCCTCCCAAGGGACGATCCCCATTGTTCGGGCAGCCTGTAACCACACTACCTCTTCCGAAACAGAGATCACCATCGAAAAGGAGATCATGGAAGCCTACTATAACACCGTGGAAGATGATGCTTTCCGAGAGCATTACACCACCGCTGACCTGTCCCTGCGCTTCCGGGGCGCATTCAGCGACACCTATGTGGTGTTCGTAGATGGCCCTTATGAATATCCTCAAGCAGTAACCAGTGAGACCGTAGGCAGCATCACATTCACATACTGTGATTATCAGCACCCCTATGCTTACCACCAGGGCAAATTCTATTCTCTGACGGAAGCATATGAATTGGGTTATCTGACGATCCATGATCTCATGCAGCTAAAAGAGGACTACCCTGAACCATACGGTGAAAACTCCATAAGTTCTACTAATAAAGGTGAAGTTCCTACTGTCCGGGAAGCCTGTAACCACACCAAAAGCAGCAAGCCTATAGACTCTACACTGCTGATGCCGGACATCCCCTCCAGCATCGTGCTCTGCAGTAAGCCGGATGTCCTGAGTGCGGAAACATTGGTATCCACCATCTACGACTATAGTATCTCCTGGGATGCCGGCGACGGAAATGCCTTCACCTGCTCCGTCCGGCTACCCGCCATTACACCTTTCAGCACCGACGCTATCGCTATCAACGAAGCAATTCGTCAGACATTCCAGTACCGTGTGCAAGCTGCCCGTTATTCCTTTGATCAGAAAAGCACGCCATCCTTCAAGAGCATCCACTACACCACATATCTTTACAATCATGTTCTGACTGTCCAGATCACCCAGGAAGACTATGCGGGTCTTGCTCTTAATTCTACCTGGATGCTGGATGTGTCAACCGGAAAAAATGTTACCACCGCAGAGCTTGCCAAACAGCACCTGAACGAAAGCTACCCGGCCTTCCTGCAGCACCGCACCCATGATCTGATCGAGTACTACAAAGCTAACCCCTTGGACAATGCCGACGACCAGGCCAAATTGCTGCAAAACCTGGCCTTCGACACCTTTGCCATGCAAAGCAACACTTTGTATTTGAGCAGCGACGGCACGCTGATGCTCACCTTCCATGTGCATGATACTGACCAAACCTTTACCCTCCCCTATACCAACATGGATATCTACGGCTTTGAGAGCACCGACGCGGATGCCTACCACTGGCTCTTCCACCTGCAAACTGACGGCGCTTACGCCGATGAGTGGTCTACCATTCTGAAAGAATGCTTCTTCCTTGCACCCCAGGAATTTGTCAGTATGCTGTCCAAGGAGGAGAACGCCACCATTACCCGGGTCGCCAGTTCCATCAACTATGCCCTGCATCCCTCTGAAGAAACCGAAAGCTATCGCGCCCTGTGCGAAAGCATCCGGGATCTTTCCGCCAACAAACAGCACTCCGAAACAGCGCAGATACTTCTGAACGCCATCAAACCCCTGTAATCTTTCTGAATCCGCCCCGGTAAATGGGGCGGATTTTTTACTTCCCATTTTCCTGATTTTGTGCTATGATATGCTCCGATACTGAATATAAGGAGTAACCCAATGCAAACGATTTCTCAGATCCTCTCTGCCGAACTGGGGCAGAAGCTGGAATATATCGAAAATGTCATCTCTCTCATGGACGAGGGCAATACCATCCCCTTCATTGCCCGATACCGCAAGGAAATGCACGGCGCCATGGATGACACCGTGCTTCGCACCCTGGAGACGCGGCTGACCTATCTGCGCAATCTGCAGCAGCGCCGGGACGAAGTGAAAAACTCTATCGAAAACCAGGGCAAGCTGACAGACGAACTGTCCGCCGCCATCGATAATGCCGCCACACTGGCGGAAGTGGAAGACCTGTACCGCCCCTACAAGCAGAAGCGCCGTACCCGTGGCTCCATCGCCCGGGAAAAGGGCTTAGAGCCTTTGGCAGCGGCGATTTTTGCTCAGGATGGACAGGATCCTGCCCTTTTGGCTCAAGTTTATGTAAACCCCGAAAAAGGCGTGGAAACGGTGGAAGATGCCCTAGCCGGTGCCTCTGACATCATCGCAGAAGACCTGTCCGACGACGCAGCTATCCGCAAGAGTCTGCGGGAGCTGATCAGCCGGAAAGCGGTGCTGACCTGCCACGCAGAGGACCCGGACACCGACAGTGTCTACCGGCTGTATTATGACTTCTCCCAGCCTGTTTCCCGGCTGCTGGATCACCAGATCCTGGCCATCAACCGGGGCGAAAAAGAGGGAATTTTGAAGCCCAATGTGGTGCTGCCCGGCAACGAAGGCGCTGCCTGTGTTATCCGTGCCGCGCTGAAGCCTACATCCACCGTCTCCCAGTTTGTCCGGGCAGCCGCCGAGGATGCTTACGAGCGTCTGATCTTCCCCTCCGTCCAGAGAGAAGTCCGCAGCGACCTTTCCGAACGGGCTTACAGCGGCGCGATCCAGAATTTTGCGCTGAATTTGAAGCCCCTTTTGATGCAGCCCCCGGTCAAGGGCTGTGTGACCATGGGTCTTGACCCCGGATACCGCAACGGCTGCAAAGTCGCAGTCGTTGATCCCACCGGCAAGGTGCTGGCAACCTCTGTGGTGTACCCCACCTTCAGCGAGAAGAAAAAACAGGAAGCCATCGTCATCCTCTCCGGTCTGATGCGCGCCCATAAGGTACAGCACATCGCTATTGGCAACGGCACCGCCTCCCGGGAGACCGAAGCCATGACCGTAGAGCTTCTGCACAGCTTCCCCGACGCCAGCTATATGATCGTCAACGAAGCCGGTGCGTCCGTATACTCCGCTTCCCCTCTGGCTGCAGAGGAATTCCCGGAATACGATGTAAACCTGCGCTCTGCGGTTTCCATTGCCCGGCGGCTGCAGGATCCTCTGGCCGAGCTTGTTAAGATCGACCCCAAGGCCATCGGCGTGGGTCAGTATCAGCACGACTGCCCTCAGAAGGAGCTGGATACCGCTTTGAACGGCGTAGTCGAAGACTGCGTGAACGCTGTGGGCGTGGATGTCAATACCGCTTCCCGCTCTCTTTTGCAGCAGGTTTCCGGTTTAAGTGCCACCACCGCCAAAAACATCGTAGCCTACCGGGAAGAAAACGGCCCCTTTGGCAGCCGCGCCCAGCTGAAAAAAGTCCCCAAGCTGGGTCCCAAGGCTTTTGAGCAGTGCGCAGGCTTCCTCCGGGTTCCCGAGAGCAAGGAACTGCTGGACAATACCGGTGTCCATCCGGAATCCTATGCCGCTGCCAAACAGCTGCTGAAGCTGCTGGACTGCAAAAAAGAAGACCTTGCCGCCAAGCTGGAAAGCTACGGCATTTCCAAAGCCGCTGCCGAATGTGGCGTAGGCGAACCTACGCTGCTGGACATCGTCAAGGAGCTGAGCAAGCCTGGCCGGGATCCCCGTGACGAGCTGCCGGCCCCCATCCTGCGCAAGGATGTCCTGGAAATGAAAGACCTGAAGCCCGGCATGGAGCTGACCGGCACTGTACGCAATGTCATTGACTTCGGCGTATTCGTTGACATCGGCGTTCATCAGGACGGCCTTGTCCACATTTCCGAGGTTGCGAACCGCCGGCTGCGCCACCCCAGCGAAGCGGTAAAGGTAGGCGACGTGGTGAAGGTACTCGTCCTTTCCGTGGATGAAAAGCGCCACCGCATCGGTCTGAGCATGAAGCAGGCAAAAGCATAAATGAAGGTTTAAAACTGCGGCAGAGGCGCGTCCCTGCCGCAGTTTTCTTGTGCAAAAGGTTACAAATTTGACATTTATACGCATTTCTGCTATGATGCAGCTATCCAAAGATCGACACTTACGTCATTCGATAAGGAGATTCTTTATGAAAACTGCATTACAGCTGATCGCCGCTTTTCTGTGCGCTGTGTTTCTTCTCGGTATGTTTGGCTGTTCCGAAAAGCCCGAAGATACGCAGCCCACTGAAACCATCGCACCTGCGCTTTCCGTTCAGGAGCGCTATACCCAGGCAAGAGAAGACATTCTGACGGCTTCCAACCAGATCCTGGACTATACCCTTTCGGAAATACGCACCGTTGGCGGACAGAACTACAGCGAAAAAGCCACCGGCACCGCCTCTTTCAGCGGCATTGGTACAGATACCATGGAAGCCATCATTGAAGAAGACTTGACCTACGGCACCCTCAGCGCTGAGCACACCCTTACTTACTGCGAGGGCACCGCCTACAGCCAGATCAGCGGCTGCACCTTTGCATCCAGCGTATCTGCTGCTGATTTTGTAAGCCAGCAGCTGCCTGCAGTCCTATTGGATGGTGCGCTGTACAGCTCCATGGAAATGGAAACCAATACCGACGGTTCCGTCATCACCTTTGCTGACCCCACCGCACTGGAAGCCTGGGTATCCGGCTCTGCTTACGCAGTGCTTGTCAGCGCCTCCGGTACTGCCACAATGGACACTTCCGGCAATCTGATCGCATCTTCTTACAATGCAACCTACACCTGCGGTCCTGCCAGCTACACGCTGGAGGTCACCGTCCGGGTTTCTGCCCCGGAAACATTGGATCTGTCCGCAGTCCATCCTGAACACACCGATAACGTTGTCAGCCTCTCCTGTCTGGAAGCCCCCCGGCTTTTGATGCGCGCTGTGGGCGCTGTTTTCACCGCCCAAGACATGCAGTGCAGCATTTCCGAAACCATTTACAGCCAGGCGATCCCGCTGATCCGCAGCCGCCAGGCCAGTGCAGCGATCAGCGGCGCCGGGAAAGACATGGTAGCCGCACTTACCAGCACCATTCAGGTCACCGATTACCGGGGACAGGCCGCCAATTCCTCCCAGGATTACCGTTTTGCAAACGGCGTCTGCACCAGCTCCGTGAACGGTGCTGACCCCACTGTCCAGACCGGCATGACCGAAGAAACCATGCGTACCAGCATCGAAGACACCATCCTCTCCGGTCTGTTTGCTACCGGCTATCTTGCCGGCGCAGAATTGACGGATACCGGTGATTTTTACATTCTTCGCTTTACCGGCAACGAGGCATATTGCAACGACCTTTCTGCCGACATCGGCGCATTTTTGAACATGGATCTGGACGGCATCGCCAGCTCCTATGAAACCAAGGAAGCTGCCGGTTATCTTTCCATCAACAAGCAGACCGGTCTGCCTACCGCCATGGGCATTTCCTTTGCCCGGGTGCACACCTTCGGCGAAGTCCCCTATCAGCTGACTTATCAACTGGATCAGGCGCTGACCCTGTCCGGTACCGACGCTTACTACACCGCCACCGGCGAGCTGGAAACAGAAACCGCCCCCAAGAAAATAGCAACCCCTCTGTTCTACAAGGCCACCGGTGCCAACGGCCAACAGCTGTGGCTACTGGGTACGATCCATGCCGGTGACAACCGGACCGCTTACCTGCCCCAGCAGATCACCGACGCTTTGCGCGCATCCTCCGCCCTGGCTGTGGAGTTTGACACACTGGCTTTTGAAAGCCAGGTAATGGCGGATGCCTCCTTGCAGGAGCAGCTTGCCGAAATCTACTATTATACCGACGGCTCTGCCACAGAATCCCATGTAAGCAGCGAGCTGTACCAAAGCGCAATGGATCTGATCCTGGCCAGCGGCAATGCCAATTTGAACGCACCTTATATGAAAGTGGCGGTCTGGAACAGTCTGCTGGAGGATTTCTACCTCAACCAAAGTCATTCCCTCTCCACCCAGAAGGGTGTAGACCTGCGGCTTCTGCGTCTGGCAAAATCCCAGGATAAGACCATCATCGATATTGAATCCGGTATCGGCCAACTGCGTATGCTCACCGGTTTTTCCGACGCCGTCCAGTCCAATCTGTTGGATGGCACTGTATCCACAGGCTGTACCGCCTCCTGTCATTCCCTCCAGGAATTGTACGAGCTTTGGTGTCAGGGGGATGAGGCTGCCCTGACCGCCGCCATTTTCCCGGACAACGCCGGCCTTTCTGGCGAGGAGCTGGCACTTTACAACCAGTATAACGACATTATGATCACCCAGCGAAATGCCGTCATGCTCAGTGCTGCCATCACCCAGCTGGAAAGCGGCAACACCGTATTCTACGCCGTGGGTCTTGCCCATGTGCTGGGCGAAACCGGTCTGGTAAACGGCCTGCGCAACGCCGGCTACACCGTCGAGCTTGTATCCTATACATAAAACAAAGGACGCCCATCGGGCGTCCTTTTTGTTCATGCATTTTCCTTTACAATGACGTAGCCGTCCACCAGATTGGCGCTGACCAGCTGACCTTCTATGGCCACGCTGCGCTCCATTAAATCTGTCAGGATCACGCAGCCGTCCTTGCATTCAATGGCCATCACATTTTTCATGACCACAGTTTCTTCACTTTTGGCGTTCTTGTAAACAGTCGAAAGGCACATATCTGTTCCCTCACTTCACATCCAGGCTGCTCAGCACCACGCTCAGGCGCATATTGCCCTTTTCAAAGTCAGACACAGCTGCCATAACCTGCTCGTAAGCGGTGTGGCTGCCGGCCTTTTCCAGCTGTACTGCCAGATCTGCCAGTTCCTTGGCATGGGCCGCATTGTGACCGACCATGTACTTCATCAGCGCCACCAGTTCTTCCATGGGGGTGTGCTCGCAACCGCCTGCACAGCCGCAGCAATCGCCGCCGCAGTCGTGGGAATGATTGTGCTCTGCACCGTGCTCATGGAGATGATCATGCTCATGGGGATGTGCATGGTCATGCTCATGGGCATGGCTGTGGGCGTGGGAATGGGTCACACCGTCATGGGTGTGCTCGTGGGTATGGGTATGTTCGTGGTCATGGCAATGACCGCCGATATGATCGTGATCCAGATGCATAAGTATCGCTCCTTTGTTTTTTCTTTATTATAACCGCTTCATGCTATAAAGTCAAATTGCAGTTTGGTGTTCGTGCATCCTTATCCTTCCGAAGAAAACCGGGGGACTTGACCGTCCCCCGGTATGTATCACTGAAGTGCCTCGATTTCAAAAGTCAGGATCTCGTTTTTCCACTCATCCCGTGTCATCGTCAAGGTGCCCACTTTAACCAGCGACTGATACTTATCCTTCTTCGGGCCGCTCTTGGAGTAGCCCCACAGGGTGTCCTCCGTATAGCTGCTGTCCGCAGCCTGACCGGCAGCAAAGGCTTCCTCGTCCAGAATGTAAATGGAAACGGTATAATCTGCTTCTGCCTCAAACAGACCCTGGTACTTGCTGTCCACCACGCAGAACACCTTTTCGCTGTCCCAATCGTCGGACTTGTCCAGCACCAGCTGTGCCATTTCCTTGTTGGCCTCCACACGCTGTGCATCTGTATAGTCTGCACTGCGGGAAGTGTCTGTATAGCGGTAGCTCAGATAGCCAATGGCGCTGCCGATGCCCACTACCACCAAAACCAGCAGTGTAGCCAGCTGCTTCTTGGTAAAGTCAAGTCCCTTGCTGCTGCCGTAGGTCAGCTTTGCCCGGGCCGTAATGGGTACAAGCACCTTCAAAAACAGGGTAATGACTACCGTTTCAATGGGGAAGAAAAATACATTCTTAAAGATCCGAGCGACTGTCATGATTCCCATGACAGCATCCTTCGCCTTGTCCGGATTGCCCATATAGGTATACTGCCAGGCAAAGATCAATTGCTGCAGGATCACATTCACCACAAAGCAGATCAAAAATCTTCCGATCATCACGCGGGTAGCGCTGGGCTTTGCCCGGTACAGACACAAAGCATAGATCATCGTGCTGGCGATCTCTGTAAGTACAAAGGGCAGGAAATAATCGCCTGTGGGGAAGATCATAAAGCCGATGGTGTCGGAAATGATGGCCGCCGGAATTGCCAACACAGGGCCGAAGATCATTGCGCCCAAAGCCGTTGCCAGGGTAGCCGTTTGAATCGCCATTTGCGGTCCGATATAGATCGCAAAGGGCTTCAAAGCGATTCGCAGGGCGATCATCAGCGCGGTGATCACCAGCATTTTGACATCTTTCAGTTCCGCGGCGGCATCACGCCAGTACGCCTTGGAAAACGGGTGGGAATACAGTGCTGTGGATTTTTCTGTTCTTGCCATAAAAAAGGCCTCCTTTTTTGCAGTAGGCTTATAAGCAGACAGTCTTTCTGTCCCAACGGCCTGCAAACAAAAATCCCCTACGCCTGGCGTAAGGGAGTACTGTTTGCAGATCACCCGTGGGGAAGGACAGCAAAAACTGCCGGCCTGATCGCCCGACCGAGTATCGTTGCTACATAAAGGAGGATTTCCTATATGCAACAGCGGGTGCGGTGACCCCATCGCGGAAAAATTCCTTCGTCCTCCGGGCAACTCCCCGTCCCGGTGGCACTTCACGCGAGGTCTCCTACTCTGTTCAGAGCTATCATACACGAAAAGACAGAATTTGTAAATACCTTTTTTGCAAAAAACAAACGCTCCGGCTTTCCGGAGCGTTTGTATCTTATTGCCGCATAATGCGCTTTCTTGCGATATTGATAGGGCCTTCCTGCATATGATTGATCCAGGCAAGGCTCTTGCCGCAGCCATAGGCCACACAGGAGTCCGGATCGTCAGCCAGCGTACACATGACACCGGTGCGTTCCGTCAGCAGCTTATCCATACCCCAGATCTGGCTGCTGCCACCGGTCAGGGTAATGCCGTTTTCGGAAATATCGCTGACCAGTTCGGGAGAAGTCTCTTCCAGAACAGACAGAACTTCGTCAGCGATCTGCCGGGCAGGACGGCGCAGCACCTCATAAATCTCCGAGGACATCAGCGTCAGTTCCCGGGGCATACCGGTCTTGGCATCTCTGCCCTTGACATTCATACTGATATTCTCCGGCCGGGGGTACACGCTGCCGATCTGGATCTTCACATCCTCAGCTGTGACCTGACCGATGACCACGCCGTGTTTGCGGCGAACATACCGTCCGATGGCCTCGTCAAAGGCACTTCCGGCCACCTTAATAGAAGATGACACAGCCACGCCGTTCAGGCTAAGCACCGCCACATCCGTAGTACCGCAGCCCATATCCACCACCATCTGACCGTTGGGGCCCTTAATATCCAGGCCAGCACCCAATGCAGCCGCCAGGGGTTCTTCGATCAGGTAAGCTCTTCTTGCACCGGCATCGATGGCCGCATTGATCACAGTCCGCTCTTCCACTTCCGTAACGCCGCTGGGCACACAGATGACCACACGGGGCTTCGGGGTAAACAGCGAGGACTTGGCAGCCTCCCGGAACAGCGACTGGAGCATCCGCACCGTCATTTCATGGTCGGAGATCACGCCATCCTTCAGCGGATGCATGGCAACCACATTGCCCGGCGTACGGCCCAGCATATTCCGCGCCGCAGAACCGACCTCCAGGATCTTGCCTGTGTTCTTGTCCACCGCTACTACAGAGGGTTCCCGGACTACAACACCCTTGCCATCCACATAGATCAGCACATTGGCAGTACCCAGGTCGATGCCCAGATCATGAGAAAATAATTGCATAACCTTCACCTACTTTGTTTTTTGCCCCGTCGGGTCACTGCAACCGCACCGCAGTGAACCTCTGCGCAGCCTGCTGTCAGCAGGACACGGGCGCATTCCCCCACCGTCGAACCGGTGGTGATCACATCATCCAGCAGTAAAATCTTTTTGTTTTTCAGCACATCCGGCTCTGTCACCCGATACACGCCCAACACATTGGCCCGGCGGTGGGCATCTCCTTTGATGGAGGACTGCGGCCGGTTGTGACGCACCTTTTTCAAAAGTGCTATCGGCTCCATTTCCAGTTCCTGTCCCACAGTGTGGGCGATCAGCTCCACCTGGTCATAGCCCCGGAAAAGCTTCCGCAAGCCGCTGACAGGCACCCAAGTCAGCAAATCGAAGCCCTCGGGATGTTCGTTGCGCAGCTTCATGGCAAGGAGCCTGCCATAGCAGGCAGCATAAGCTCTTGCGCCGCGGAACTTGAAGCGAATAATGCTTCGCCTTACCCAGCCTTCATAATACCAAACACCGAGCCAACTGTCAAGAAAGGGCAGCTTCCTTTGTCTGCTCACCGGGCATTCTTCCGTATCGGTGCGGCAGCTGTGGCAAAGATCCGTTTCTTCTTCCTGCAGCAGCTTTCCGCACAGTACACATTTCGGTGGGAACAGCAGTCGCAAAATCATTTCCTTGATCTTCATTCCGTCTTCCCCTGCAGCCGCAGCTTCAGCCCGGTATACCGGCGGTTGCGCTTTGCATTTTCCGTCATAGCCGCCACCGTTTCCGGCCTTCCTACAATGATCAGCAATTCTCTGGCTCTGGTGATGGCCGTGTACAGCACACTGCGGCTCAGCAGATACGGCGAACCGTTCCACGCACACAGGATCACCGCCCGGTACTCACTGCCCTGGCTTTTGTGTACTGTCATGGCATAAGCCGGCTCCAGCTCGCCCAGCTGGGTAAAATCGTAGTCTGCCTCCCGGTCGTCAAATACCACTGTCATAGTTTCCGCGTAAGGGTCAATGGTGGAAATGATACCCACATCCCCATTGAAAATGCCGGTTCCCACAGCACTGCCGTCGCACTTTTTCCACATAATATCATAGTTGTTGCGGATCTGCATCACCCGGTCACCTTCCCGGAAGGCAAAATCCCCAAACTGACGTTCCTTTTTCCCGGGATCAGCCGGATTCAGCGCTCCCTGCAGCATCTGGTTCAGCACCCCAGTCCCCACACCGCCTTTTCTTGTAGGCGAAAGCACCTGGATCTGTTCCGCGCTGATCCCCATGTTTTTGGGCAGTCTGGTGGTACACAAACCCTGGATGGTCTGCCGCACTTCCTCTTCCGAACGGCAGTTCAGGAAGAAAAAGTCGCTTTTCACATTGCGCAGCTCCGGCATCTGACCGTTGTTGACTCTGTGGGCATTCATAACGATCAGGCTTTCCTGGGCTTGCCGGAAAATTTCCGTCAAGCGCACAGTGGGCAGCCTGTCGCTGCGGAGCATATCGCTAAAGGGCGAACCGGGTCCCACCGGCGGCAGCTGATCCGGGTCACCTACAAAAATCAGCCGTTTTCCCGGAGGCACTGCCCGAAGCAAGCTGTCCAAAAGCAGCACATCCACCATGGACATCTCGTCCACGATCACCACATCTGCCTTCAGCGGATTGGCTTCATCCCGGACAAAGCACATCTTCCCTGTTGCCGGATCGATCCCGGCTTCCAGCAGTCTGTGGATGGTGGAGGCTTCCTCTCCTGTTACCTCAGAGAGCCGCTTGGCGGCTCTTCCCGTAGGTGCAGCCAGCAGACATTTCAGCTGCATCTGCCCCAGCATAGACAAGATCCCTTTCAAAATGGTCGTCTTGCCGGTGCCGGGACCGCCAGTGATCAGCAAAATTCCTGCCGAAGCCGCCTGGCGGATGGCCTGCTCCTGCTGCGCAGAATAGGCCAGGCCGCTATCCTGGGCTACTGCGCCCATCAACGCATTTAAGTTCTTAGGCTCCGGATACGAAAGTAAGCTGCCAGAGAGCATCCGGTCTGTAATGTAAGTTTCCGCTTCAAAAAGCTGGGGCAAATAGATCACTGTGATCCCGGCCAGGGCTGAACGGATCAGTTGCTGATTTTCGATCATTGTTTCCAGACTTTGGCTGACAGCCTCCATCTCCACAGAAAGCAGCTGTGCAGATGCCGCCACTAATTTGTCCTGGGGCAAAAAGCTGTGTCCTGCCGTCAGATTGTAGGTCAGTTCAAACAGGATACCGGCCCGTACACGCCGGGGATCTTCCCCATCCACACCGATCTCGATAGCAAACCGGTCCACCGCACCAAAGGGCGCTTCCAGACCTTCTTCCATCAGAAGATACGGATCTTCATAAAGCAGCTCTACCGTACCCTCACCGTACAACTTGTATGCCCGGACAGCCAGCTCCGCAGGAAGCTGATGCTGCGCAAAAAACTCCATCAACTGCCGCATTCCCACCCGGCGTTTAAATTCCTCGCCGATGGCTCTGGCTTTTTCCCGGGAGATACCGGACACCTCGGCAAGTCTTTCCGGCTCGCGCTCCATGACGATCAGGGTCTGATCTCCAAACCGCTCCACGATCCGGGTCGCCGTTTTGGGTCCGATTCCCTTGATGATCCGACTTGCCAGATAATTCAGGATCTCCATGCTGGTCTGGGGCAGCAGCCGCTCCAAAAACTCCGCCTCAAACTGCTGGCCGTAGCTTTGATGTGTGCTCCACTTGCCGGTAACCATGAGCCGCTCACCCACTGCCGGCAGCGGAATGGTTCCCACCACCGTCACCGACTGACCGCCGCCTACCGACAGCCGCAGCACCGCATAACCGTTATCGTAATTCTGATAAACCACAGCACTGACTGTGCCCTGGATAATTTCCAATTCCTGTTGCATCCGTATGCTTCGCTCCGTTCCTGATCTATGGGTCTAGTTTACAATATTTTGCGTCCCTTGAAAAGCCCTTTTCGGAATTTCTTTTTCCAGCCAAGAAATTGGGATTTTATGGAGCTGTTGGATGGTTGCTCCAGTGCGGCAGCAATAGATAAAGGTGCGCTTGCCACCGGCAAGCGATTCATTTCGATTCGCTGCGCTCTGCCACACCCTCGGCTTCCTCTTTGAGGTGGTGCTCCGCGCAGCGAATTGACAATCTCTATGATTGTCAGTGGCAATCATACCTTTACAATTGCTGGCAAAAATCTCTGATTTTTGACTGAGGGAGTGTCG
>JAGBEM010000099.1 GCA_017936985.1 Oscillospiraceae bacterium | reverse complement strand
GTGTATGACAGTGGCAATATGCTACTGACAGGGGAGAATCCTGTCGAGTATTACGAGAAGGTCGCGCATCGGACGGCTCACATACACCTTAAGGATATGCGTATGGCAGGGCCGACCGAAAAGAATGCAGATATTTCTGAAAATGGTCAGAGATTCTGCATTGCCCCTACCGGAACTGGTCTGGTAGATATTGAAGCAGTGATCCAAAAGTGCAAATCTTTGGGATATGACGGTTGGTACACTCTGGAATATTCTCAGCATCCCGGGGTGGATAGAAAAACCTCTCTGGTGAGATCCAGAGAGTATATAGAAAAACTGATGTGATCAGGAGGAAAGAAAATGGATATTAATTGGATCGTTTTGGCAATTGTGATCGTAGCCGGATTCATTTCCGGCAGACTTGCGCTACGAGCATTAGGTTGTGCCCTGCTGGGCGGTAAGATGTTCGGCGGAGATTTCCTGTAAGGAGGCAGCAAAATGGAGATTTTGGTTTATATTTTGGCATTCATTCTTTCCTTTATTGCTGCTGTAATATGGAAATTGAAGTTCAAGGGTATGTCCACCAGCAAGAAGTATAGCGTCAAGTGGGACGATTCCGTGGGAAAAATGTACACCGACATTCCCTACGGTGAAAAGGAGGCCAATAAATTCGACCTGTATGTTCCCGCGGACAATACCAAAAAGAGCTACGGCTTGGTGGTTTACCTGCACCCCGGCGGATTTACCACCGGTGATAAAAAGGACGATGTGAAGAACCTGCAGTGGCTGTGTTCCCTGGGCTATGTGTCGGCTGGCATCAATTACACCCTGTTTGGTGAGAAAAACCCCGGTGCCAATGTGTATACCCAGTCTGTGGAAATCCGGGAAAGCATTCCCTATGTGATTGCCGAAGCGGCAAAACTGGGTTACAACATCGATGAAATGGTTATCGCCGGCGGCTCTGCCGGCCATGCGCTGGCCATGATCTATGCCTACCGGGATGCGGATACTTCTCCCGTACCGGTGCGGATGGTCTACGGCGGTGTCGGACCCTCCTGCTACTATACGGAGGATTGGAAATGCTTCGGCTGTGACAAAAATCCGGAGGCAGGTGTCGGACTGTTCAGCATCATGTCCGGAAATACCATTACTGTGGATATGATCGGCACGCCGGAATATGACGAGGCGATCAAGTGCATTTCCCCGGCTCTTTGGATCAAAGAGGGGAGCGTCCCCTGTGTGGCAGCATACGGCAAGTATGATAAGATGCAGTCTTTTGAAGCGTCTATCCGCTTACATGAGGCATTGGAAAAGTACAATGTGCCCCACGAGTACATCGTTTGTGAGCATTCCGGCCACGGATTGCAGAATGACAGCAAGCAGGCGCTTTTGTATATGGAGAAAACTGTGGAATACCTGAATCGCTATATGCCGGTTCGCTGAATCACTACTGGAGGTGTGATATATGAAAAAGTGGATGGCAGTTTTATTGAGTGCTGCGCTGATGACAACCATGCTCGGCGGCTGTGCTGACCCAAAGGATCCGACCGGTAGTACATCGGATGGAACGACCGCACCCAATGCGTCTAGTCCTGTTGCGACTCTTTCTGTTGTGGACGGCGTGTTTAGTCAGGATTGTGTATTCGCATTGGATGTGGACCGAGAATCGGAGCTGCAGCTCAATGATCTTTTGAAGGTTTTTCTTGGCTTGATCCCGGACGAAGCGGTGCGTGACCGCCTGCTGAACGCTTCCACTCCTGCGGCTTATTATGACAGCCGCAAGCTGTATTTCCTGACGGATGGTACCTGCATTATTGAAGAAGTGGCATCGCCGGATATGCGGATTTTCAACAAGTTGCTGGATATGACAAAGACCGAGGAAGAACTGGCGGCACCCAGTTATACGGTTGGCGGTTACCGGGTGGTGCCGAAGGAAGATGGAGCTGGTTATACCGTAACCGTCAGCGGCGGTACCCTTATGACCTATGAATATAACGACATAGCAGGAATAGTCTCCGGCGCAGGCAATTTTGCACAGGAAGTTTATGAGCATACGAAAATGCAGGCAGTTCCTGTGCCCGGCACCACCGGCCTGGATTATTCCTCTATCAAAACCGGCGGCAGCATTGAGAAAAAATATATGGGCAAGGGTAGCTATGAAGTGTCTGCAGTTACTTATCGGGAAACCCAGGCCCAGAGCTACTTCCAGTACAAGGTGTGGTATCCCAGCCAAATCACACAATCCGATGAAAAATATCCTCTGGTGATTATGTCCAATGGAACCGGTGTGCTGTGCTATGCCTATGAGTCAGTTTTTGAACATTTGGCTTCCTGGGGATTTATCGTGGTGGGCAACGATGAGGGGATGTCCAACACCGGCATTGCATCAGAAAACAGCCTGAAACGGATGATTGCGGAAAATGATGACCCGGACAGTATCTTCTACCAGAAAGTAGATGTGGAAAATGTTGGCAGCGTAGGTCACTCCCAGGGTGGTTTTGGCGTGGTCAATTCGGTGACTGCTTTTGAAAATTCCTACCGCTATAAGGCAGCGGTTGTCCTGAGCTGTACGGATACCACCCTTGCCAACGGCCTGGGCTGGTATGCTGACAGCAGCAAGATCAATGTGCCGTTTATGATCATGGGGTCTACTGGCCAAACTGATGCCGGTATTGCGTCCCTGGCCGGAATGCAGGCACTGTATGACAATATTTCGGATGATGTTCCCAAACTTTTGGCCAGACGCAACGACGGCGATCACGGCGAGATGCTTTATTACGCCAACGGCTATGTAACGGCATGGCTGTGCTACTGGCTCAAAGGCGATCAGGAAGCAGGGAAGGCGTTCCTGGGCACGGATGCGGAGATCGCCAAAAACTCGCTGTATCAGGACTATATTTCAAATTTAGGAGAATAAATCATGTCTTATTACCAGGTTACAGAGTACGCGCCGGGCTGCTATCGGCTGTTCAGCCGGGAGGCAGTGCACTGTGAATTGATCGTCGGTGATGAAAAAGCGCTGCTGATGGATACCGGATGGGGCATTGGCCCTCTGCGGGAAGCGGTGGAGAAAATTACTGACAAACCTTTGATCCTGGTCAATTCCCATGGTCATGTGGATCATGTCAACGGAAATGCCCAATTTCCGGGGAATGTGTATATTCATCCCGATGATATGGCTCTTGTGAGCGTGCACGGCAGTCCGGCATTTCGTGAGTACATACTGAACACGGTCAGCAATGGTGATTTCCTGCCGGAAGGCTTCAGCAAGCAGCAATATCTGCAGCCGGGCGAGAATGTATATCTTCCGGCAGAGGAGGGAATGACCTTTGACCTGGGCGGAAAGACTCTGGAGATCGTTTCTCTGCGGGGACATACCCGGGGCAGCATCGGCCTGTTTTATCGGGAAGCAGGGATTCTTCTGACCGGTGATGCCATCACACCGGTGGTTTTGCTGCATTTTGACGAGGCGGCGAGCCTGGATGAATACATAGCTTCTCTGGAGCGGGCAAAGGCGCTGGGGGTAAAAAGAATCGTACCCAGCCACAGCGCGGAGCTGCTGGATGAAACGTTTCTGGAGCGGATGCTCACCCTGGCGAAAAGCGTCAACTGGGAACGTGCGGAGCCCTACCAAGACCCCGGAAAGCCGGAGGATAAACCCAGCGAAACCGTTCGGGTTATGTGTGCCGATGGCCACAGACTGAAGGACATTGGGACGCCTGGCTTCACAGCCATTGTATTTTCGCAGGATAAGCTGTGAAAACTCGCAGCGGAAAGGGAGAATATGGAGAAAATCAAGCTTTGGGGCAATGTGACCCCCGGTAATTCCCCAAATCGAAAAGAAGAGGTTATGGAGCTGAAGCACCGCAGAAATCCCAATCATCTAATGGATATGCTGGGATGGCTGCAAGCACTGCGGAGCAAAAAACTGGGCAGAAACAGCAAGAAAAATGTGGACACCTATACCCATGTGTGGGTCAGGTTGGCCGATCCGGATTACCGGGACACCTTTGAGGATGAACCCTACTTGATCCCCTTTGTTGCGCCCGGCAGTCGGCAGGCAGTGATCGTGGTGCCCGGCGGTGGCTATTGCATGAAGAGCATGGAAAACGAGGGCACTCAGATCGCGGAGCGTTTGCAGAAAAACGGCATCACCGCTTTCGTCCTATGGTATCGCAGCAATCCTTACTATCAACCCTATCCGCTGATGGATCTGCAGCGGGCAGTGCGCTATGTTCGTTTCCACGCCGGAGAATATGGGTATGACGAGGATCAGATCGGCGCCATCGGCTTCAGCGCAGGCGGTGCTCAGGTGTCGCTGTTTATGAATGTGGTACGTGGCGGACTTATAACGCTGCCGGAGTATGAAAAGGATGCAATCGATTCCGTCAGTGATGCGCTGAATTTTGGCGGCCTCGTATATCCTGCGCTGAGCTATCACCATAACCGCGCCATGCTGTATGCGTCTTTCCCTGCGGAGGAAGTCCGCGACGCAAATAGGCAGCAGGCGTTTGTGGATACCTATGATGCTGTGGCTCATATGAATGCCGCCGGTATCCCACACTTCATCTGTTACGGCACCAAGGATACCATGGTCAGTTTGGATCGGATCCAGGAATATATTGCTGTTTTGCGGATGACAGACACACCCTACAAAGAAACAATCATCCAGGGCGCGGGCCACGGCTACGGCGCATCGGTGGACAATGAGAAGTATGCTTACTGGCTGGAGGAATTCACAGCCTGGCTGAAAAATCTTTGACGGAGGTGCGCTATGGCATACGAAAATCTGTTTCACAAGGAAATCGGGAAAGGTATTTACCTGATTTCTTCAGATGTCAGCGGCCCCAATGAAGATGGCCGCTCCATGCAGCCGGGTAAGGCTACCGCCAATTGCTACCTGGTCTTGGGCCAGGAGAGGGCACTGCTGTTCGATTTAGCTGTGGATGAGTCAGGCGTTAAGGAGTATGCCGAGGCATTGGCAGGCATGCCGATAATGACCGCCATCAGCCATGGCCACTATGACCATATTTATCACGCGGAGCGGTATGCTGAGATTTGGCTTCATCCCGCGGACCGAAAGCTTTTAGAGGGCGGTGGCGTAGGGTTGCGCAAGGTGGAGCCCTGCCCCGTATTGCGAGACTTGAACGACGGCGATGCCATTGATCTTGGCGGAAGAGTTCTGGATGTGATCCATATTCCCGGGCATACACCAGGCAGTATTCTCCTGCTGGATCGCCAGACAAGAATTCTGCTTTCCGGCGATACTGGCGCACGCAGACTGCTCTACGGTGTGACAGGTTTAGTGCCGACGGAGACATTCTGCACATCATTGCAGGAACTGAAGAAAAGAGAATTTGACGTAATGTATTCGGCACATGATCGCTGCGCTATTCCCAAGACCCACATCGATCTGATGCTGGATGCCATTCAAAAGGATATCGCCAATCCCTATAAGATCGTGGATTACCCTGGTGTGGGAGAGCTGCGGCTGATCCTGCGGGGTGTGGAAACAGATATAGAGTTTTTTGATATGTGTTATATAGGAGAACAAACATGATTAAAACATTGGGCGTTCAATGCTACAGTGTCCGCACGGAAATGAAGCAGGATACTTTCTCCGCCATTGACAAGCTGAAAGATATTGGATTTGATGCTCTGGAGCCAATGATTTTACCGATGGACGCGCCATGTGTACTGCCTCCTGTGGCCTGGGCGATGGATAATTTGGCAGAAAATGCGGCGTATGTACGTAGTAAGGGTATGGAAATACCCTCGGCTCATATTATGGCGGATCTAAAGCGGTTCTGCCTCCCGCCGATTGAAATGGCAGAAGCGTTGAAGAAGATTCATCAAATTGTCGGGACAAAGTATTTTGTTTTCAGTATCATGTTCCAAACTGCGGAAGACGCTAAAGCAGAGGGCGAATATCTTTGTCAGGTGCAGCGCCAGATAAAAGCTGATGGGTTGCAGGTGTTGTATCACAATCATGCGCAGGAACTGGACATGGTTGAAATCGGCGGCAAAACCATGACTGCGCTGGAGTATTTCCTACGGTTCGCTGGGGAGGATATTTTGCTGGAGTTGGACATTGGCTGGGCTGGCTTTGCGGGCGATGACCTGGCTTATGTGAAGAAATTTGCTGACCGTATCGCCATACTACATCTGAAGGATTTTACTGAAGAGGCAGTTAACCATCAGTATCACCTGGATACCATACCGACGGAGGCTTTTGTGGCCATCGGCGATGGTGCGATTCACACGAAACAAATCATTGGCTTTGCAGAAGATATGCCCCGTTTTTCTGGAATTGCCATTATCGATCAGGACCATGCGGCGACGGACATTCTGCAGGAACTGGAACGGGGCTATCAATTCGTGAAGCAACTCGATTGAAGGAGGAACTACTATGGCAAAATTCTATGCGACAACCAATCCGGAGAAAAGCCTGCGTGAGGTCAAAAATGAGCAGCGATCCAGACAGATTGCGGCGCAGACCATGGTGCTGCTGAAAAATGACGGCATTTTGCCTTTGAAATCAGGTGAGAAGCTGGCGATCTACGGTAAGGGTGCAAGGCATACCATCAAAGGCGGTACAGGCTCCGGCGATGTAAATAGCCGGGAAGTGATCACCGTAGAGCAGGGCTTAAAGGAAGCCGAATTTACCGTATGCGACGGTGGCTGGCTGGATAAAATGGATGCCCTTAATACTGCGGAGGCAGCAGATAAGCAGAAGAGAGTGCTGGAAGCAATGCAAGTCGGTATCGGAGAGGCACTAACCGTGCTGCTGACCACCAAGCTTTCCACGGTGCTTGAAATCGAGCAGCAGGACATTGTAACTGATTGCGATACTGTAATTTATGTTATCAGCCGCAATTCCGGCGAGGGCTTTGACCGCCGGTTTGCGGAAGGGGACTACCTGCTGAGTAAGCAGGAGGAGCAGAATTTGCAGATCCTTTCCGAAAACTATGAAAACATCATCGTGCTGCTGAATGTAGGCGGCGTGATGGATACAAAGCTGATTCGCTCCCTGCCGAAGGTCAAGGCAATCCTGCTGATGAGCCAGGGTGGCTGCCAGGTGGGTAATGCCCTTGCAGATGTACTGACAGGAAAGGTGACACCCTCCGGCCATCTTACTACAACTTGGGCCGAGGATTACACCGATTATCCCAATGCTATGACTTTCAGCCACATGAATGGCGATTTGGAAGATGAATATTACAAGGAAGGCATCTATGTTGGTTATCGTTATTTTGATACATTCAATGTGACACCGGCCTATCCCTTTGGCTACGGTCTTTCTTATACCGATTTTGACATAGAGGTGAAGGGAGTCAGCTGCGCAGGCGACAAAGTAACCGTAACGGCAAAGGTTACCAATACTGGCGATATGTATTCCGGTAGAGAGGTTGTACAGGTTTACTATTCCGCACCGAAGGGCAAGCTGGAAAAGCCCTATCAAGAGCTGGCAGGCTTTGCTAAAACGAAGCTGCTTACCCCGGGCGAAAGTCAGGAACTGACGGTGACGTTCTCAGTATCGGATATGGCCTCTTACAGTGAGGAGAAGGCCTCCTATATTCTGGAGAGCGGTACTTATTACATCCGCGTGGGTAAGCATAGCAGAGCGACCAGAGTAGCAGCAGCGCTGACTCTGGACAGGGAAGTGGTGACACAGGTTCTTTCCAACCGTATCTCTCTGGATTGCGAAATGGAGCTGCTCAGCGCCGCAGATATTGCGCCTTATACCTATGACGCAGAAGATGCCGAAAAGGCTGCTGCGCCTGTGCTTGCCGTGAATGCTTCCGCAATTGTTTGCGAAACAGTTCATTACAGCGGACAGAACGAGCCGCTGCCTGTGCCGGAAACTGACCATGTGATTACCATGGATGATGTTCGGGCAGGAACGTATACCGTCGAGGAACTGGCTGCGCAGCTGACCGTAGAGGAACTGGCCCAGATTTGTGTCGGCGGTATCCGGGGCGGCTTTGGCGCGGTATCCACCATTGGCGCGGCTTCTGCGTTGTGTCCCGGTGCGGCCGGCGATACCACTTCTGTGCTGCTGGAAAGCAGAAATGTTCGTAATATGGTTTTGGCCGACGGTCCTGCCGGCCTAAGACTCAGCAATTCCTTTATGGCAGATGCCGAGGATAATCTGATCCCCGGTACAGAAATGGCCGCCATTCCGGGTCTTGACTATGTGTTTGAAAGCATGCGTCCCAAGGAGATTCCGGAAAACAGTGCTACTTATTATCAGTACACTACTGCCATTCCCATTGCTACCGCTTTGGCGCAGACATGGGATATGGAAGCCGTGGAAGCGGCTGGCGCTATCGTTGGCGAGGAAATGAAGGAGTTCGGTGTAACTCTTTGGCTCGCACCCGGCATGAATATCCACCGCAACCCTCTGTGCGGTCGTAACTTTGAGTATTACTCCGAAGATCCTCTGGTTTCCGGTCTGTGTGCCGCTGCGGATACTGACGGTGTCCAAAAGCACGGCGGTATTGGCACCACTATCAAGCACTTTGCAATGAACAATCAGGAGGACAATCGTACATTTACTAATGCCCATGTGGCAGAACGGACAATCCGTGAAATCTACCTCAAGGGCTTTGAAATTGCAGTGAAGCGGTCTCAGCCTTTGTCTATTATGACCTCCTACAACCTGGTCAACGGCACACATACTGCCAATAGCTACGACTTGATCACTGCCATCGCCCGGGATGAATGGGGCTTTAAGGGCCTTGTGATGACGGACTGGGGCACAACTGGCAGCGATGACAAGCCTCATAAGTACGGTAGCTCCAATGCCGCTGGCTGTGTGTTCGCGGGTAATGATCTGACCATGCCCGGCAGCCAGGACGATGTGGATGAGATCGTCCGCTCCATAGGGGCAGCAGAGGGGGAAGTTGCTTATCCGCTGGCATTGGGAACACTTCAGAGCCGCGCGCTGAATATTCTGCGGGTGCTTAAAGATTCTGCTGCCTATGAGGACGCAGGCTAATGAAGGTTGCTTGTCCATTTGTGAATATCTGGATTTGCATATGCCTGATTGATAGCAAATCCGGATAATATAAAGCAATCACCAAATAGCATAAGGGAGGGATGCAGGGTATATATGAACAGAAAGCAGCATATCTCGAAGTATAATCCAACAAAACTATTTAAAAAGGAGAAACTAATTATGAAGAAGCTTACCTCTATTTTGATCGTCGTTATGTTCCTTTGTGGCATACTGGCCATGACCGCATCCGCTGCTGAGGCGCCTCTGGTCTACGAGTACAGCAGCGGTGGGGATACGCCCAACACCTCCACCGTTACCATCGACCCCACTACCGGAAAGGTCAGCGTGGAATTCCTGGCTGCTACCATGTATCAGGGCAGCTATGAGACCACCTATACTTATGAAAACGGCACTTTGGCCATTGAAACTGTGGAAAGTGTTGACGCAACGGATATCAGCGGCTTTGCCACAATCATCGGCCTGCCTGCCACTTTGACCTCTAATGTGTTCCATGTTGCCGAGGCTGCAGAAGGCGGCGTGACTCTGAAGATTTGGTTTGATGGTGGCGATGGTGATGACACTCTGCTGTTTGATGGCGTGATCTATCAGGCGGACCTGGATAAGCTGGCACCTGCTGAAGAGCCCAAGAATGATCCCGAGAACCCCAAGACCGGTGATGAATTCCACATTGTGGCACTCTCTGGTGCTATGCTGATGGCCGTGGTGGGCGTAACGCTGCTGAGTGTCAAGAAAAGAGAAACCGTGTAAACACCATATTATGGGCACATCAGTACAAATAGAACCCTGAAAATAGTCAAAGGGCTGCCGCAAAAAAAGCGGCAGCCCTATAATTATGACTGCATATGTTTACTGTCAATAACGAGAGCCAAGGGAAGCGATTCAATCACTTGAATCTCGGGCTATAGTTTCATCTACTGCACGGTTAATAAAAGCGTTTACGGATTCGCCCTGCTTGGAAGCGTGTTCCTGGATGATGGCTTTTTTACCCTTAGGAACACGAAAACGAATGTCCTCAACTTTATCGTGCAGCCACTTATCCCGCGCTCTTTTTTGTGCTTCTGTTGGTGCCATAATCATCCCTCCATTACGAAAAATAGTAACATAGTTCACTATGTGCTGTCAATTGGCAAAATGCACATATACGGGCTCGTATTTGCAATAAACGGGACCGTATATTAGTGCAACATTCCATATTGATATACGGGCGCACATATAGTATAATACAGATAGAAAATAAAACAACGGCAGTGTAGAAGAGTTGGCGCTCTCCTACACCTGCGCAGGTGAAGTGAGCACCTACACAACGGGATTACCCCGCACCGCAGGGATATTATATCCTTTTTGTATCTTTTTTGCAAGAGGGAAAGTGTATCTTTGCGAGGTCACTCCCAGCTGTCATACTGTGATTTGCACCGTGTAGAGCTATCAGCCCTGCACGGTGTTTTGTTTTCTCTATAACAAATTAGGAGGAAACACTATGGAAAACAAGAGATTTTTGACAGCCAACGATGTGGCGGAGTACATGGGTATTTCAGTGCCCATGGCCTACAAGATCATCCGCCGTCTGAACGACGAACTGGTGGCAGCCGGGTATATCATCGTTTCCGGTCGCATCAGCCGTAGCTACTTTGAAAAGAAGATCTACGGCGGGATCGCATAAGGGGGTGAGGATATGCCTGCTTATAAGGAAAAAGACAGAAATACCTGGACCGTCAAAATCAAGCACAAAAACTGGAACGGGGAAACCAAATGGGTCACCAAAAGAGGTTTTGCAACCAAACGGGAAGCACTGCAGTATGAGCGCGAATTTCTGGCCCGTCAGAAAGGTAATCTGGATATGACCTTTGCCGCCTTTGTCAAAACTTATCGGGAGGAGCGCGGTGCCCGGATAAAAGAGAGCACACTGTCGATGAAGGACAACATTATCGATACCAAGCTTGTGCCCTATTTCGGGAAAAAGCCTATGCGGGAGATTACCACCAAGGATGTTATGCTGTGGCAAAACGCCATGCTTGCATACCGCGATCCAAAGGATGGAACACCTTACTCCCAATCGTATCTAAAAACGATCCACAATCAGCTCAGCGCTATTTTCAACCATGCAGTCCGCTACTACAAGCTGGCAGAAAACCCCGCAAGAACAGTTGGCAATATGGGCAGTGAAAAGGGCATTGAAATGAAATGCTGGACCAGGGAGGAATATCAAAAATTTGCGGAATATATGATGGACGACCCGGTAGGTTATTACTATTTTCAAATGCTCTATTGGTGTGGTCTCCGTGAAGGTGAGGCACTTGCTTTGACCATCGACGATTTTGATTTTAACAAGAAGACAGTTTCCATCACCAAAACCTTTCAGCATCTGAAAGGCAAGGATGTTATCACTGAACCGAAAACACCAAAGAGCAACCGTGTG
>JAGBEM010000098.1 GCA_017936985.1 Oscillospiraceae bacterium | reverse complement strand
TCCACCTGCACACCCTCCGCCATTACTTTGTGTCCGCCATGCTCCACAGCGGCGTGGACAAGCAGACCGTGGCGGAGCTGGCCGGACACAGCGACACGTCCTTTCTGGAACGCACCTACTGCCACCCCCAGATGCTTCTGAAGCAGCAGGCCTCCGAGCAGATGGCCTGCAAGATGTTCAGCAGGCACAATGTGTACATTCCGTCAGGAACTCCCCTGTGATTCTTGTGGCTTCTGGTGATAGCTTTCTTCCCGTTCTTTCGGTATTGTGTGCTTACAAAACCGGCCTCAGCCGGACTGAGGTCAGAAGAAAGTGAGGTCAACAGCAATGGCAAGTATACGCAAACGGGGAGACAGTTATCTCATCGTGGTCTCCATGGGCTACGACTACGACGGCAAGCGCCGCAAGTCCCAGCAAAAGACAGTCCATCCGCCGGAGGGGCTTACGCCAAAACAGAGAGAGAAGTGGCTCAATGAGCAGGCCCTGCTGTTCGAGCGTGACTGCAAGGCCCTGCCCCAGACGGTGGACAGGAACATGACGTTGGCAAAGTATACGGAGCTGTGGCTCCGGGACATTGCCCCCAACAAGTTGGCCAAGTCCACCATCGTCCGGGACCGGCAGGACATTGAGCGCTTCCTGCCGGTTCTGGGGAGCTACAAGCTGACGGAGCTGTGGCCCGAACACTTCCGCAGTCTCTACGCCCAGCTGCGCAAGACCCGGAGCCAGACCTCCGGCCAGTTCCTTTCCGAATGCACCGTGGAGGGTGTCCACGCCTGCCTGTGCGGGATTCTGTCCGACGCCATGGAGGGCGGCTACCTGAATCACAATCCTGCCTGGCGCACCTACAAATATTCCGGCAAGAAGAAGGAAAAAGCCATTGCCGATGAGGAGACGGTGCAAAAACTGATCGCCGCGCTGGAAGAGGAGAGCATCAAGTACGAAGCCTACTTCAAGCTGATCATTGCCACCGGGATGCGCCGGGGAGAATGCTGCGGTTTGAAGTGGTCGGACATCAACTACCAGGACCGCAGCATTCACATCCAGCGGAATGTGGTGAAGCTCACCGGTGAGGAGATTCTGGTCAAGGCTCCCAAGACCAGCGCCGGTGACCGCTACGTCTACTTCTCCGCCGAGATGGAAAGCCTGCTGAGAGAGTACCGCCGGGAGTGTGCGTGGGAGACGGAAAGCTATGACCGGCGAGCGCTGACCGATGATGACTACATCTTCCGCCGTCACAACGAGGCCCTGCCTATGACCCCATCCAGCTTCACCTGGCGCTTCAAGCTGATTCTGAAAAAGCACGGTCTGCCGGAGAACCTGAACGTCCACTCCCTGCGCCATACCAATGCCAGCCTGCTGATCGCCGGCGGCACCGACGTGGCCACCGTAGCCGGTCTGCTGGGCCACAGCCAGCCTTCTACTACTCTGGACATCTATACCCACGCCTTCGATAAGAACAAACGTGCCGCCAGCGAAGCCCTGCACAAGGGGTTGGAGATCTGAGGGGAGGATGGGATGACGTGCCCAAGGCTGCTCCTCGTTTAAACTTGTCCTTATAATCTAAAAGGTGGCCGTTTGAAAAAAATCAAACAGCCACCTTTTCTAAGATAGCTAAGTACATCATCGCATACATGAGTTAAATCTTAGGGGTGGCATCGGCCACAGGATTTGTACCCCATGGCAATCACTTCATCCCGAGTACCAAAAAATTCTGCCTTGTTTGAATCTTTCATATCCTCCACGCTAGAACAAGAAGGCTTGTGGAATTTGTGCGTGTTTGTGTTGAGGATATATGTCTTTCCCTCTGGGACAGGGGTCTCTACCGGAACCTGCGTCTCTGCTGGGGCTTGCGTCTCTGCCGGAGCATGCGTTTCTTCCGGATGCTGTGTTTCCTCTGGGACAGCTGTCACTTCCGGTTCCGGTGTTTCATCTATGATTGGTGCGAGTGTATCGATCTCTGGATTCTTTTCAACCTGGAAGGACAGGGTTTTGCCATCACTGACACAAACAATATCCCCCTGCAAGTCCGTCCGGTACACGACCACTCCTGCCGCTCTCAGCTTGTCTAAAGTTTCTTCCGTCAGCCGCCCAAAGTAAGAAACACCTTTCCCATCAGATATTACCGCATAGGATGGGCTGACTGCTTCCAGAAAACCATCACCTGATGACGAGCCGCTTCCGTGGTGAGCGACCTTCAGCAATGTACTTTTCAGCTCAACTCCAGAGTCAAGAAGGTCTGCTTCTTCGGACTCTTCGGCATCTCCCATCAGCAGGAATGACGTATCCCCATAAACAATGCGAAGAATGATCGAATTGTTATTTGGAGACTCTGAAGGCTTAATCGGTCCAAGCACATTCACGGTTGCGCTACCCAGTGTGAATGAGTCTCCGGGAGAAGGAATCGTTATTTCCACACCTTGTTGGTCAAGACAGTCTACAAAACTTTTAAATATCTCACTTTCATATTCGGCTACTGGA
The DNA here is from genome assembly GCA_017936985.1 of Oscillospiraceae bacterium. Next base: position 1,979 of record JAGBEM010000098.1, on the reverse strand, counting down.
GAAAGCGCATTATCAACGGTTGCATAATGAAGCGCACCTGCCAGGCCGCCGACATGATCCTCATGTGGATGCGTACATACCACATAATTCAAATGATCGATACCTCTATCTTTCAGGTATGTATATAACAGGCTCGAATTACTAGGCCTACCTCCATCGACAAGCATGACCTGTCCATCACACATCACGATTGCAGCATCGGCCTGGCCCACATCCAGAAAATGAATTTCAAATGAAGATGCTTCTTCCGTCTGTGTCTCCGGCTCCTCGGCAACAATTTCTTCCGGTTCAGTCGGATTCGCCATGGCCGGAGGAGCCGAATGCAGTACCTCTGTAGGTTTATCAATTGCAGCAAGTGTTTGGGGCATCATAAGAGTTTCAGTTGCCTCCGGGATCTCTGCGCTCTGACTTGCTGTCGCATAAGTTGAGATGGAAACAAGCAAAACGACTGTCAGAACAACAGCAAGAACCGGTTTGATCCACTTTTTAGGAAGCGCTTTCCGGAGCATATCCTGCCATTTCGAGACAGGAAGCACGATTGCGACAATCGCCAAAGAAATCAAACTTGTTATGCTGGGGATAAATACCAATGCTATTATTGCAAATGAGAAAACTAGAGTCCAAAGACAGATTTTCATTAAAAGCCAAAGAATCTTTTTCTCAATTTCCACCAAGCTCATACACACTCCTTTTTCCATGTAATTCATAGAAAACTGTGATTAAAAAGAACCCCTGTCTGGAGCTTCTGTTTATTGGCATGCAGTTTTTCTGCCCAGATCACAAAGAAAACGGTTCCCAGTCATCAGAATTCTCATATTTCATCCGGCGGTTTTTCATATCAACCCAAACACAGGCAGGCTCTTCCGTTGCCTTGAATCGGATGCCCTCGGTAACGGTTTGCACCCTGACACAGAACTTCCGCCCTTCCAGACAAGGTATGTAGGGAACCTGGTTGTAGAAAAGGAGAACCGGAAGAGAGATAGAAGCGCAAATCCCGGCAAAGAACGGAACGTGTGTCATATCCCGTGCAACGATGGTAAATGTAAACACATTCACCCCGTCTATTTCTCTGTTGGAGCTGACGATCCACATCTTTTTTATTTTTGCATCTGCGGCACTTTCAAGGGAGCGGGAGAGCAGATCAGACATCGGATCTTTTGCAGCTGCCCTCGAATTGACCACAGGAGGAAACTCCCTCTGATAACGCGGATCTACCAATCTTGGCAGCGTACAGTCAGTGAGAGACAGCGGTCGGGTAAAAAGGTATTCGCTGGCTTTTTCATTCAACAGCTCAAACACCCTCACACTGGGGAAGCTAAATTCATCGAAGACGGTGGATGTCTCGTAGAACATGAGCTTTGTCTTTCTGTCAAAGCTCATATACCCCAGATCATTCTGCATCGCAAGGCAGAGGCTGGCAAACTTCTCTTCGTTGCCCACATATCGGGACTCATCAAAATGACGTATTACAAGAGCGTCATCGTGAACAATCGCCATGCACTTCAGACGATGCCTCTTGGGGTCATAAAAAGCGCTTTTGTAAACATAGGCAAAAACCTTTTTCTCTTCCCAGCTGCTTTCTGTATAGAAAATACCTTTGCTTTGAAGGATTGCACGGATATTTGCGCAAACTCTATCTTTTGCATTCATTTCCCTGCTCCTTTCGCAAGCGGCAACAATGAATGAGGTCCCCCCGATACCCTTGAAATTCTTTGTCCTCCGGGTTCAGAAACAGCACATAATTGATCCGTCCGAGTAGGCTGTTCAGATAGAACACTTCCTTTACAACCCCATCCCGGCAAAACCTTGGATCTCCCATACGTGCCAGATGCTCTGCAAGCCCGAACCGGCGCAGATAGTACATCTCCTGGCGAATCTGCTTCCTGTACGCAGAGGGAGCCTGCATCTTGGTATTGGAAACCACCCCGGTGATCTGATGCTTATCCCCGGAATGAAGCACGCGGGTCTTCCTGCGGTTT
>JAGBEM010000097.1 GCA_017936985.1 Oscillospiraceae bacterium | reverse complement strand
CGTGTTTGCCTTGCCAGTTTAACAGCATCGGCAATCGCTTCCGTCCAGATTGGATCATGGGTATTCTCGAAAACGACCCATTCGCTTTCCGGATTGTTTATGACCTTTTTACTCTTGTAGGATTTTTTGCGTGTTTTGAAATTAACGGTATGTCCCAGGTACTCACGCCAGCGATCCATAATGTTTGCAACCGTTGTGGCATCCCAATCATAAGGACCGGCATTTCTCACATTCTTGGTTGCACTACATTTGATGCCCTTACTCTCGTAATAGGCGACCGGGGTCAGGATATTACGCTCTCTGAGCATCCTTGCAATCTGAGCCGGGCCGAAGCCGTCCATTACATAGAGACCGATTTCATATACCACCTGTGCGGGCTCAGCGTCCTTTATCCAGACTTTTGGATTCTCCGGCGACTTCATATACCCGTAGGGCGCATTGGTCGTCAGATGCTCACCAGCGTTCCCTTTGACCTTCATAACGGCACGGATCTTCTTGCTGGTATCTTTCGCATACCATTCATTGATGATATTGCGGAAGGGAGTAAATTCATTGTCACCCTGGGTGCTGTCCACGCCATCGTTCACAGCGATAAAGTGAACATCATGCTCAGGGAACATGATTTCTGTGTACATACCTACCTGCAGATAGTCACGGCCAAACCGGGACATATCCTTAATAATAACACGCTTAACAATGCCTGCCTCGATATCCGCGATCATTTCCTGGAATCCAGGGCGGTTGAAGGTAGTACCTGAAATTCCATCGTCAATATAGAAACGATAGTTAGTCCATCCATGTTCAAGAGCGTACTTTTGCAGGATCTTCTTCTGATTGATAATACTATTGCTGTCGCCTTCCAGTTTATCATCCTGGGACAGTCGGCAATACAAAGCGGTAACTGCTTCATGGCTCATAACTGCGTAGGGAAACTGCAACACGGCAGCGGTGTTTGACTGACTATACATGATAACCTCCAATCTCGGCAGTCAAACACGGTGTTAAGTTCTACACTTATTCTACCGTGCTTTTGGTGATTTGTCTGCCCGTTGGGGTTAAAAAAGTGCGGCTTTTTTTCGGACTTCATCCTTGATTAGCCGCTCCACCTTGGAAACAACACTTTCTTTAGCCTGCTCCTGAAAGAAGGAATTGACAATAAAAGTAGTGTTACCAATCTTTATTTCACTCCGTAATGGCGGAGCATATTTCTTCGTTTCAAAGGTTGAATCTTGCATAGATTTCCCCTTTCATTACATACAAGATTTTCATTATATGAAAGAGGCATAACGGACGGCTGCTGGCGCAGCACCGCGGGAATCTCACCCCTCCGATGGTCTACCGGGCCCCACTCGATGCCTGCGACGCCTCGCTGCCTGATAACAGTTGTACGCTCGGACTACGACTATGAGGGCATACTGTCCCCTCTGCTGATCTTCGCCCACAAGCTGCCACACTTGTTTTGCAGCCTCGTGTCTGTCGCTCTCCCGCATACCGTAGGTCCCTGTCATGGACTTGTCACGGGGTCATGGCGCACCGGCTGTCTGGCTCCCCACAGAAGGGGTTGTATCCGTTTTGCCTTATGCTGCACCGGAATTATCCGCCGGGCTTTCTTTTTCAAGGTGCATCCCAGCAGCCCATGTGGAAAGGGGATCACATGGGTGCCTTCTGAGCTCAGTTCAGGTCAAAGCTCAGGATAGCGATAATCAGCTTCGTCTCCAGGCGTCTACGCAGTTCTTCATCCACATATGTACAGAAATTGCCGCGTTCATCACGGCCTGTCCTTTTGCAGAGCGTAGCTATGTAGCCGGAATAGTGACGGATCACCTGGTTAACCGCGTCAGCGTCACCGCTGACAGCGGCTTCGATCACCGGGTAAGGGATCAGCCGGGCTTGTCCGTTAGCAGCCTTAGTCAACCGCTTCACCTCCCATCAGTTTTCTAAGCAACTGATAGGCTTTCTGCCGGTGCCTGTTGACCGTTCTTCGCGCCATGTTCATGGATTCAGCGATATCACGGTCTGCCATGTCCAGGAACCAATACATCAAAATGATGGCCCGTTCCGTTTCCGGCATGGCTTCCAGCGCCTCAGCCAAACGGTCATTCTTAATCAGGATCACATTATCCAGGATCGGGAAGGAAGTGTGTTCCCAGGGATAGTCGTCATACACCGCAAGCTGCTCCATCGCTTCCTCAGGCAAATCGCTCATAGAAATTTCAATGGCTGCCCTGCGGTTGATATCCCTGTGACCGTTATTGGCTTCATGCACCAACACCTTTTTGCAGAAGCTATCAAAGGTGTGCTGCTTGTGTGTCTCATGGAGATCAGGTTTCATAGTCTCACCTCCCTTCGTGCCGGGAGGCAGGTCTTGATTTCCCCTTTCGTCCATTACTGGTGCTGGGAAGGTACATTTTGGCCGGTTTTCAGAAAAATTATGTAAAAAAGTTTTTTCGCCTTTCATGGAATCTCCTTTCGTCTCGTCAGGTGGTTGGCCGGATCAAGACGAAAGGGTGGCGAGCGGCAGCCTGCTCCTTTACCAGGCTGGAGGAAATTGGATGCAGGACTCAGATTTAGGGCATGGCAAAAAACGCCAAACCTGCCCCATGAAATCCATGTGGCAAGTTTGGCGTTACGGTAGAGGGATTTTTTTATTTCTGACGGTTGTTTCTCCGAAGGTGACTTGGCTCTCTCTAAATTATTTCTATGGCTCCTGTATTTTCGGCTGTTTCCGCAGAGTGTCCATCGTATAATGTGGACAAAGCATCGTGGGTATGTCATACGATCCTCCAACCGCATAGCAGCATTGCCGCCATGGTGGACGGATCTTGCTGTTAAGTGGTGGGGCTATGCTGCCACGCCATTTTGCAATCTCTGTTCAGTTGAAACTTCCGTAGATCAGAGGATCACACAGAGGTTTGTAGTATCACATCCTTTTAAGAATACCCCCGATCACGAAAGTCGTATTTGTCAATCGGTGG
>JAGBEM010000096.1 GCA_017936985.1 Oscillospiraceae bacterium | reverse complement strand
CTCGTAGATAATCTCTGCCTGTGTGCCTGCACACAATCCGAGTAAGGCTTCCTCAGAGTCAAAGAAACCTTTGCCCATATTGACATATACCTGCTGTACACCGTCAGGGGACTGCTCATCCGGAATTTCCAGTACGACAATATCTCCGTTGCTGATTCCATCAGAAGCAGGCGCAATGGTTGTAAACCGCTCAGCTGTTTGCCGCAGCTCATCCATTATTTCCTCATGGGTCACGGTTGCCTTCAGCAGTGCTTCTGGAATCGAGACGCTTTTAAAATCATACAGCTTATTGATCATATTTACGCTCCCATATCGCTCAGACACTGCTCGATGGCAGCCGCAAGCTGATCCGGGCAGGAAGTGCCGTTGTGACAGTTGATGCCCTTGATCCGCTTGACTGCAGCTCTGGCCTCCATGCCATCGATCAGGATCGCTACACCCTGGGTATTTCCGGCGCAGCCACCCGTAAACTTCACATTAAAAATGCGGTTGTCCACAATATCAAAGCTGATCTCATGGGCGCAAACGCCCTGGGGGGAAAATGTGACATGTTTATCCATGGTTTTCATATTTCCTTTCTGATTAAATCTTGCACTCAGGGGGGTTATATTGTATAATATTATAGAATTTTGGCTATTCTTCTGGATTTTGCGAGGTGATGGTCCTGTGCAGTTTGTTTATATATGCATTTGTGCTGCGGCTGCATGGGCGATAGTCTGCTTGTTCTTTCACTGTGAAAAATCAGCCGTCTTCCAGGGAATATTCCCCGCAGCTGTAATCTGCACCGGTGCTGCATACCTGCTCTCACGGTTGTCCGTTACCATCGATGCTACACCGTTGCTTCTGCTTCCGCTGGCGTTTCTTCTGCCGCTCACCAAGGAGCAGCCGCCGCAAAACCGTTTACTTGCCTATTTTCTGTCCGTGGGAACCTATTGCCTGCTTTCCGGTAACTGTGCGCTTGCCAGCGCTACATGGAAACTTCTTGCCGCGATCACCATATCAACCGTCATGTGCGCTGCGCTTGTGCTCGCTGCGTTCTTCTGCCGCGGGTTCTTCCCGCCTGCTGACTGGGAGATGTTTTTCGAAAGCAAAAGCCCGGAGCGGTTTACTGTCCGCAAAGTTTATATTTGGGCAGTATTGGGCTTGATGGCAGTGTGCGAGTGTGTGTTCCGCTACCTGATCGTGCCAGAACTTCAGGGTATTGCATCTGTTGGTGCCTTTATTTGCAGCTGCACACTTTACGGTTGCGGAGTTTACGCAGCATGTCTAATGGTGGCATACCGCCGGGAGCGGCTGGCAACCTTAGTAGAGCAGGACTACCGCAATGAAATGCAGGCGTATATGAGCGTCATTCGATCTCAACGCCATGACTATAATTTCCATGTGCAAGCGTTAGCCGGTCTTTTTCGCAAGGGCGATATGGACGAATGCCGCACTTATCTTGATAATCTAGTACGGGATTCCGCTGAAATGAATACCTATCTTCCAATCAAGGACCCTGCAATTGCCGCATTAGTATTCAGCTTTCGAACCATGGCATTCGAATACGGCATCGAGTTGCATATGGATATTCAGAATGATCTATCAAATGTAGTTACCAGCGTTTATGAAACCAATAAGGTTATCGGCAATCTCCTGCAAAATGCTATTGATGAAGTTCGCACGCATAAGGACAAATCCTTTGGCATCCATTTGTATATTTTGAAGCGTGGTGAGGATTGCATCATTCATGTTGCCAACAAGGTAATGCCAAAAGAGGATACCGCCAGTTTTCTGCAGGATATCTACAAGCCTGGGCATTCTACTAAAAACGGTCACGAAGGCATTGGTCTGAGCAGCATTCAGAATCTGCTTCACCGTTACCGGGGTGTTGTATACTCCCGGATGGATGACGACATTATTCACTTTGTTGCGAAAATTCCTATGAGCATCCAAGGAGGTGCGACATGAATCAGATATCTGTTCTCATCGTAGATGACGACAAGAACTCTCTGCATCTTTCCTACAGTGCCATGTCACAGCTGGTAGTGCCTGAAAATATCCATTGTGCCGAAAATGCGGCGCAGACGTTGGATATTCTAAAGGGCAAAAAAATCGATCTTGCTTTTTTGGACATTGACATGCCGGATACTAACGGTTTTTCCATTGCCGAGTACATCCGAGATAATCAACCCCATGTGAAATATGTATTTCTGACCGGCTATGTGGATTTTGCTGTCAGAAGCTTTGACTATGAGCCTTTGGACTTTCTCACCAAGCCCATTGATCTGATGCGGTTAAAAAAGACCCTGGATCGCTTTGCGGCACACAACCAGCCAAGCACCAGCGACTATTCCCGGGAGAGGATCGCTGTGGATACCAGCATTGGCTTTGTGTTGCTCTCACCCGCGGAAATTTCCTATATCGGTAAGGACAAGCGGGTCATTAAGATCCATTGTACCAATGGTGTGGAATACATTGTACGACGCACTATGGATGAGATGGAATCCGTTTTTTCTGATTTTGGTTTCTTTCGGATTCATCAGTCCTACCTGGTTCCTCTGAATAACATTATCTCTGTAAGGTCTGCCATGTTTGGAAAGACCTACGAGGCAACTCTAAATGACCAGACCTGTCTCCCCGTAAGCCGGGACAAGTATCAGAAGCTACGCAGTTTTCTGATTAATCGCGGTATCCACTTCCTTTGATAAGGTAGATAAGCCCGGCGCACCG
>JAGBEM010000095.1 GCA_017936985.1 Oscillospiraceae bacterium | reverse complement strand
CTTGAATTGGGCTTTTTTATGGTGGGTCAGCGTGTTGACTGTGACGGCCAGCGGATTTCTCTTATGGATGGAAACTATGAATATGTTTCTGTAGGATACAGCGTTAATGGCAATCAATATCAACAGGTATCCGCTGATCCCCAGATCATTTTCTTCGATGTGGATGAAACTACAGGCTATGTGCTGCTGTCTTTTGGAGAAAGATTGAACCGGGGCGTTCAGGCTCAGATTTTCTACAGAGCAGAGGGCGAAGCTTTTTCCAGCGAGAATGTGACCAAAGTCTACGATCTGCCTTTCGCATCCAGCAATTTGATTATTGAGCTCCCCAAGAATGAATACGACGCACTGCGGATCGATATCGAAGGAGACTTCATCCTTACCGATGTGCAGATCAGCCAGACACCTATGGATATCGCACATACTTTTGAGAAGCCCTTTGATGTGCTTCATGTGTTGGTCCTTTTTTGCTTCTTTGGGTTTGTCGGATGGGCCTTTGTTAGGTGGTACTATGCTGAAAAAAACGCGAGAAGGCTGTCGGCTGCGGAATTGCTGTTCTGCCTGGGCTGCTTTGTCTATTATTTCCTGTGGGCAAGCCTGAAACGACTGAATTACGCACCGGATGAGCAGATGCGTTTTGATGTGACGCAGTTCCTTTTTGAGCATGGACGGCTTCCGGTTGGGGATGAGCTGCTTTCCGATTGGGGATTTTCCTATGCCCATCTTCCCACGGTGCTTTGCAACTGGCTGGGATATTTCTGCATGAAGATCATATCGGTGTTCACGTTGCATCCCCGGGTGTTGTTGCTGGCGGCGAGACTGCCCAATGTGTTGTGCGGTGTAGGTGCAGTGTATTATACCATTAAAATAGGAAAGCTGATGTTCAAGACGCCGGCCCGTTGGATCATGGTTGTTGTGATGGCTTTTATGCCGCAGTTCGTGTTTTTGTCCAGCTACATCAACAACGACATGGTTGCCTTTTTTGGTGTCACGATGATCGTATATGCATGGGTTCTGGGAATGAAATATGACTGGAATTTTGCAAATACTGCGCTTCTGGCCATCGGCATTTCGGTTTGCGCACTTGCATACTACAACAGCTATATATGGATCCTTTTCAGTGTTATCTTTTTCTATGCGATTTATTTTAGAAAGCATCCTGGAAATTATAAGGATGCCGCCAAATACACGGCATTCATTGCAGGTGTGGTTTTTCTTTTGATCGGTTATACCTTTATCCGGCATTTGGTGGTGTATAATAGCCTGCTGGGTTTTGAGGTGACCGCTTACTATGGCGAGAATTTTGCCATTGACGCATTAAAGCCTTCCAACAGATTCACCATGCTGGAATTGGGTATCCCGCTGATGACAATGCTTTTTGATCCGATTTACGAATGGCTGGAAATCACCTGGGTCAGTTCAATTGGCAATTTTGGCTACATGCAGTATAGAGGACCGGATATTGTTTACGAGATCGTTACCGCTTTTGTGGCGATCGGCGGCGTTGCATTGCTGGTCAGGGTAGTTGTTGTGCTACTCGTTAGGGGCAGAAAACCGGATCCGTCAATGACATTGTTCTGGGGACTTGTCGCGCTGGCTGCGGTGGTAACTGTTGCGCTTAGCATATATAACAGCTATACGCAGGATTTTCAGCCCCAAGGAAGATATTGCTATCCTGCATTTTTGTCCTTGGTATTCTTCCTTGCCAAGGGGTATGAATGGCTCCTGAGCCTCCTGCGAAAGAATGAGCATAAATATGCTGTGGTATCGGCCATCTGCACTGGCTTTGCTGCTTTCTCGCTGTTTATGTTCTGGACTGTGTATTTACCCTCATGATTATCTGCGTGAAAATGCGATAAAGGAGATATAGAAAATGATTTCTTTTAATGTTCCGCCTTATGTTGGCACAGAATTGGATTATGTTAAGCAGGCCATCGATGCCCATAAGATATGCGGCGACGGTCAGTTTACAAAAAAGTGCAATCAGTGGTTCGAGGAGCGTTTTGCGGCACAGAAGGTCCTGTTGACCACTAGCGGTACGACAGCTCTGGACATGGCGGCGCTGCTTTGCGATCTGCGGCCCGGGGATGAAGTGATCCTGCCCAGCTTTACATTCTCCAGCACTGCCACTGCGTTTGTGCTGGCTGGTGCCAAGCTGGTGTTCGTGGACATTCGCCCGGACACCATGAACATCGATGAGACGAAGATCGAAGCGGCAATTACAGATCGGACGAAGGTCATCGTGCCTGTCCATTACGCCGGTGTCGCCTGTGAGATGGACACGATTATGGCTATTGCGAAGAAGTATAACCTGAAAGTGGTCGAGGATGCTGCACAGGGCGTTATGAGTACATATAAGGGTAAAGCCCTTGGTACGATCGGCGACTTTGGCTGCTTCTCCTTCCATGAAACCAAGAATTATTCTATGGGCGAGGGTGGCGCGCTGATCATTAACGATCCTGCGTACAACGAACGGGCAGAGATCCTTCGGGAAAAGGGCACTAACCGTTCCAAGTTCTTCCGTGGACAGGTAGACAAGTACACCTGGGTGGATTTTGGTGACAGCTATCTGCCTAGTGATATGAATGCGGCTTACCTGTGGGCGCAGCTGCAGGTGGCAGACGAGATCAACAATTCCCGTCTGGAGGCCTGGAATCGCTACTATGCCTCCTTTAAGCCTCTGGCAGATGCCGGTAAAGTGGAGCTTCCTACCATTCCTGAGGGCTGTGTCCACAATGCGCATATGTTCTACCTCAAGTGCAAAGATCTTGAAGAGCGGACTGACTTCATCAATCACCTGAAGGCCAACGGTGTTCTGGCAGTGTTCCATTATGTGCCCCTGCACAGTGCGCCTGCAGGCTTAAAGTTTGGTCGTTTTGACGGTGAGGATGTGTACACTACCGCAGAAAGCGATCGCTTGGTACGCCTGCCTATGTATTACGGAATTACAGAGGAAGATGTAAGTACCGTCTGTGCTTGCGTACACGCTTTCTTTGAAGGAAAATAAGATGGAACTCGTTCAAAAAAGTAATAAGCCTAAAAGCCGTGTTCTGCTGCTGATCGGTCTGCAGCTGGCGGTGCTGATGTTTGCGTCTTCCGGCATTTTTACCAAGCTGGCGTCAGCACAGGAATTTTTGTCGCTTCAATTCCTTTTGCTTTATGGCGTAGCGATCATGATCATGTTTGTTTACGCTGTGCTGTGGCAGCAGTTTTTGAAGCATATTCCGTTGACCACAGCCTACGCCAGCAAAAGTGTATCTACGGTGTGGACGATGCTGTTTGGTTTCCTTGTATTTCGTGAAACTGTCACAGTTTCTATGATGATCGGTGCTGTGGTCATTATTGTGGGCGTGTTTATTGTGGTGACTGCCGATGAATGAATATATTTTATGTGCGGTAGTGCTGACCTTTGGCGTGTGCATTGCCGGTGTTTCTCAAATCGTACTGAAAAAGGCTGCCCAGAAGCAATACAGTCACTGGATCTTTCAGTATCTGAATGTCCGGGTGATCCTGGGTTATGGACTGATGGTTGCATCGACTCTGTGTACGGTATTTGCTTATAAAACGATCCCGCTGTCCATGTCGCCTGCCTGGGATGCCTTCGGACAGGTGGTCGTCGCATTCTTGAGCTGGTGGATCCTTGGGGAAAAGATCAGCAAAAGAAAAGCCATTGGTTTGGCTGTGATCATCATTGGTATATTGATCTTCTTTTTATAAGACAGAAAAGGGAAGAGGTTCTGAATTATGAAAGTTTCGGTTATCGTACCTTGTTATAACTCCACCCCCATTTTGCGGACATTGGTGGAGGAAACGAAAAAAGTTCTTTCTGGAATGGGACTGAATGACCACGAATTTGTTCTGGTCAACGACTGTTCTCCCAATCCGGATACCATTGGATTTCTTAAAAGCATTGCGGATGAATTTCCTTGTGTGAAGCTGGTGGATCTGGCAAAAAATACCGGACAGGCTAATGCACAGGTGGCTGCGCTGAACTATGTTACCGGCGATGTGGTCATCAATATGGATGACGATATGCAGACCCACCCCAAGAATATCCCGATCTTGCTGAAAAAGCTGGAGGAGGGCTATGATCTTGTGTTGGGGCGTTATCCCCACAAGCGGCATTCTTTGTTCCGTAATTTTCTGACCAAGGCGGATGATGTGTTTGAGCACGTGTTTATCAACAAGCCTAAAGATGTTACCTTTACCAGCTTCTGGGTGGTCAGAAGATACATTGTGGATGAGATCGTCAAGTATAAGAATCCCTATTCCTTTATGGTGGGTCTGTTTTCCCGGACTGCCGGTCGGATCACCAATGTGGAAGTGGAGCATTTTGAACGGGCAGAAGGCACGTCCGGCTATAATATCTGGAAGCTGATCAAGCTGTGGTCTAATTTCACGGGGTTTACCATTGTTCCACTGCGGATCGCTGGTGCTGCCGGTTTGATGATGGCTGCTGCAGCTTTTGTGTGGGCTGTGGTGTTGTTGGTGCAAAGATTGACCGGGTCAGTGGATGTGGCCGGATATGCATCTATGATGTGCATGATGCTGCTGTTTTTTGGCATTACACTGGCCTGCATGGGATTAATGGGTGAGTATATCGGACGAATCTTCATGTCCGTAAACGGTACGCCTCAGTATGTGGTAAAGGAGATCTATCATGGCAGCGAAAACGAATGATCAGCATAGACTGGCTGTTTTGGGCTCTTTAGGGGAATTTGTTTCCCTTGTTGAGCATGCAAAGGATCGTGGTATTTACACCATTGTTTGCGATGGCTATGCAGACGGCCCTGCCAAAAAGTTCGCAGATAAAGCTTATAATATTGATGTTCGCAATCCGGAAGCCATTGCACAGATGTGCAAGGAGGAGGGCGTTGACGGTATTATCGGTTCCTTCTCTGACCTGCTGTTTGAGCAGATCACCAAGGTTGCGGATCTGGCTGGCCTTAGATGGTATGTAAAGCCTGATAAGCTGGATTTCTACCGTGAAAAGGATAAAGCTAAGGCATTGATGACCAAGCTGGGTATCCGCGTCCCGAAGAATACGCAGATCGGTTCTGATTTTGCTGACAGCGAGCTGGATGGTTTTTCGTTCCCTCTGGTGGTCAAGCCGGTCAACGGCTATGGTTCAAAGGGCATCTATGTTGTGCACTCTATTTCTGAGATCCGGGAGCGTTTTGAGTTGGTTTCCGGGCGCAGCTCCGGCCAGCGTGAGATGATCCAGGTGGAAGAGTACAGTCAGGGCAGAGAGTACAACATGATGACATGGGTCGTGGACGGAAAGGTTTGCCCTATCAGTATTGCTGACAGAGAGAAAAATCCCCAGGTCGGTTCGGCCCTGCCGACGCTGAACCGTCTGGTGTATCCTGCCAAGGCAGCGGTGCAGATCCGGGAGGAAGCCACGGCAGTTCTGCAGAAATTTGCAGATGCGGTCGGACAAAAGGAAGGCGCGCTTTCTATGCAGTTTTTCTACAACGACCATGGTGTTGAGGTTTGTGAGATCGCAGGCCGCCTGTTTGGCTATGAACACGAACTGGTCACCCATTGCTGCGGCTTGGATATTGAAAAGCTGCTGCTTGATTATGTTTATGATCCGGATGCAGTTCGGGAAACAATGCTAAATCACTCCATTGCCTTTGAAAAGTGCTGTGCAGGCTTGTATTTTGTTGGTATTCAGGATAAGGTCATTGCAGATCAGACCTCTGCCCGGAAACTGGCCCAGGACAGCCATGTGATCGAGTCTGTTCTTTTCTATAACGATGGGGAGACCATTGACAATTACGGTCCGAAGCCGTATCTTGCCCGATATTATCTGACTGCAGAATCCCAAGAGGAGATCGATGCAGTCACCCAGCATTTCTTTGACGATATGCATATTGCTGCTACAGATGGCAGTGATGTGAACGCAAAGTTTATTCTGTATAAAGATTAATCTTCTATTATTAATGAACCGGAAAGGAGAACGCTGTGGAATTCATTACGGATTATCGTACTGAGCGCTATGCGCTGCAAACAAAATGGGAAGATATTCCCAAGCAGATCCAAGAACGGGCGCTGATGTGCGCTACGGATCTAATGTGCGCATTGATTCTCGGCAGCTATGGCGGTCAGTATGCCGCAGGTGCCAAACTGGCACAAAATTGCGGCATGGAAGGAAATGTTCCTGTTGTAGGGGACAGACGATGCTTTAATTTGCTGGGTGCAGCTATTGCCATGGGTCACAGCAGCAACTCCTTTGATATTGACGATGGTTTCAATATGATCAAAGGCCATCCGGGCACATCCTTTGTGGCCGGTACATTGGCAGCGGCACTTTCTAAAAAGGTGTCTTACAAGGAGTATCTGACCACACTGGTGGTCTGTTATGAAGTTACGATCCGTTGGGCGCTGACTATGCAGGCGCATTACGGCTTTTTGCACAGCACCGGCACTTATGGTGCGTTTGGTACTGCTTTGGGTGTAGGACGCATTTTGGGCCTGGATGAAGTGTCGTTGAATAATGCGCTGTCTATCGCAGATTATCATGCACCGCTGACACCGGTGATGCGTGCTGTGGAATACCCTTCCATGAATAAGGACGGTGTGCCTTTTGGTGCATTGACCGGTACGGTCGCTGTTCTGGAGACTCTTTGCGGCAGTACAGGAAAGACCCATCTTCTGGAGCTGCCGGAAGCCCAGGGATACCTGGATACATTGGGTCAGAAGTTCTACATGCAGGATCTGTATTTTAAGCCATTTACCTGCTGCCGATGGGGGCATCAGCCTATCCTCGCCTGCCAGACATTGATGAAAGAGTATGGCTTTACCCATAAGGATGTGCAGTCGGTGAAGGTCAATACCTTTGCAGCTGCGGCAAAGCTCAGCAAGATCCGACCCAGGGATACGGATGAAGCCCAGTATAACATCGCATTCCCGGTGGCAAGCGCCCTTGTGCATGGGGATGTTGGTTTTAATCAGATTTGCAACGCTGCGCTGAACAATCCGGATGTGTTGGCAATGATGGATCGGTTGGAATTTGCGGTGGATCCTGAAATGGAAGCACAATTCCCGCAGAAGCGGCTGGCATGGGTGGAGATTACCCTCAAGGACGGCACATATTACCGTTCTGACGTGTTTGCAGCACCGGGTGAGCATACCGACCCTGCTTTGAGTTTGGAGTGGATCTGTGCTAAGTTCAAACGGATCACAGCACCGATGCTGTCGGAAGAAGCACAGGATAAGCTGCTCAACCTGCTGACAGAGCCCAGTAATGAGATGTCGATCAATGAGATCGTTTTGCAGATCAATGCTTCTGTACAGCCGATTCCTGGCTGCTCAGAGGTAAATATATAATCATCAGTCACTGTGACTGCTGAAAAGGAGGTAATTATGTCTATACTGAAAAAGCTTTTGAAGAAAGATAAAGTCGTAGACGTAAATGTTGAGGAACTGGAAACAGAAGGTAAAAACCGACTGGATCTGTTGCATCCTGTGATTAAGAGAATTGCTATGGTGATCGGTATCATCTGGACCTTATTCCAGATCTATACCGGTATGTTCGGTCTGCTGCCTGCAGTGCTGCAGCGTTCTATGACTATGGGATTTGCTTTGGTGCTGACCTTTATTGGTTACCGCTGGATCAACGGCAAGAGTGGCAAAATGCCGATCATTGACTGGATATTGGTAGCGCTTTCCGTAGCCTGTGTGGCGTACCTGTTTATCAATTTTGATTCTCTTGTTGAACGGGGCGGTTCGCCCAACACTATGGATGTGGTCATGGGTACCATTGCGATCTTGCTGGTACTGGAAGGCGCTCGTCGCTGCGTAGGCCTGCCGCTGGTTATTGTGGCAATCGTTTTCCTTGCCTATGCTTTCCTTGGCCCGTATCTTCCCGGTGTGCTGGGTCATCGCGGTTACTCTCTGGAGCGTGTGGCTTCTCAGATGTTCATTACGCTGGAGGGTATCTTCGGCACGCCTATGTCCGTTGCGACCACTTTCGTGTTTGCCTTTGTTATGTTTGGCTGCTTCCTGGAAGCAACAGGTGGTGCCAAGCTGTTTATTGATCTAGCCTTTGCATTGACAGGTAAATTCCCCGGTGGCCCTGCCAAGACGGCAGTTGTTGCCAGTGGACTTCTGGGTACTATCTCCGGCAGTTCTCTTGCCAATGTGGTCACCACCGGTTCTTTCACCATTCCGCTGATGAAAAAGTGCGGCTATAAGTCCTCCTTTGCAGGTGGCGTGGAAGCCTCTGCGTCCTCTGCCGGTCAGATCATGCCGCCTGTTATGGGCGCAGCTGCCTTTGTTATGGCAGAAACTACCGGTATTCCTTATCTTCGTGTTTGCGGTGCCGCTGCGATTCCTGCGGTGCTGTATTACCTTTCCATCATGCTGACGGTTGACCTGGAAGCAAGACGCTGCGGTCTGACTAGCCTGCCGGATGAAGAGATCCCCAAGATTGGTCCCACACTGAAGCGCAGTGTACCTCTGCTGATCCCTCTGGCGGCCATCATTATCATGATGGTTATCGGCTATACGCCGCTGAAAGCTGCTCTGTATGCCACCGGTGTTATGATCCTTTGCTCCTTCTTTAGTAAGGAGACCCGGATGAGCTGGAAGACCTTTGTGGATGCCTTAAAGCGCAGCGCCTATAATGCGATCAGCGTCACTGTTGCCTGCGCGATCTGCGGCATTGTTACCGGTGTTATCACACTGACCGGACTGGGTCTGAAGCTGTCTGATTTGATTCTGACTGCATCCGGTGGACAGCTGTTGCCTACACTGCTGCTGACCATGGTCGCATCCATCATTTTGGGCATGGGTCTGCCGACTACTGCAAAGTATATCGTTCTGTCCACCGTTGCTGTGCCTGCACTGACTAAGCTGGGCGTTCCTCTGATCGCGGCACATCTGTTTATTCTGTACTTTGGTGTGATCGCAGAAGTTACGCCTCCTGTTGCGCTGACTTCTTATGCCGGTGCTGCAGTTGCGAAGGCTCCCGGTGTGGAAACGGCATTGCAAGGTCTGCGAATATCCATTGCGGCGTTCTTTATCCCGTTTATGTTCTGCTACTATCCTTCCTTACTGTTTGAGGGCATAACGGCTATGGGCATGGTCAGCGGTCTAATCAGTTCTTTCATTGGTGTAATTTGCCTGGCCTGTGGCTCCATTGGCTATCTGTATGGCCCTTTGAAGGTTTGGCAAAGAGTCATTTTGTTGGCAGGCACATTCCTGGTCATTCATCCGTCTTATTTGACCGATGTGATCGGTATTGTGATCATTATCGGCATTGTGTTGACACAGCTGAAAATGCACAAGAAACAGACCGCAAACGGTTAACAATTATTTGGAGGTAATTATGAAAAGAATCATTGCGCTTGTATTTGCAGTAATGCTGGTAGTATCCTGCTTCAGCGGCTGCGCGACCACACAGAAGTATATTTCCATCGGTACAGGCTCTGTTATGGGTGTGTATTATCCCCTTGGCGGTGCCATTTCCACCCTGATTACCAACGATATTGAAGGCTACAGCTGCTCTGCTGAGTCCACCGGCGGTGCTGTGGAAAATGCAACACTGATCATGGAAGGCGAGCTGGATCTGGGCTTTGTGGCTGCCAGCACACTGTATGATGCACAGAACGGCCTGAACTCCTTTGCGGGCAAAAACAATGACAAGTGCCTGGCACTGTTCAGCTTTTTCCCCGAAGTGGTGCAGATTCTGTCTACCGACGAGAATATCCGCACAGTCGAAGATCTGAAGGGCAAGCGTGTTGCAGTTGGTCAGATCGGTTCTGGCACTGAGGTGATGGCACGTACCATCCTGTCCCTGTACGGTATGACTTACGATGACATTCAGGCCGACTACCTGGGCTTCAGCGATGCTGCTTCCGGCCTGAAGGACAACACTGTGGATGCTGCCTTTACCTGGGCAGGTATTCCCACGGCAAGTGTTCTGGAACTGGGTACGACCCATGGTATTTCTATCATTAACTTTACTGATGCGGAGCTTGACAAGCTGATGGAGGTTTCCAGTTACTGTGTGCCTGCGACCATCACCAAGGATCACTATCCCAGCCTGTATGCGGAAGCGCAGACCTTCTCTATTCCTGCCATCGTTTGCGCTTCTGCAGATCTTTCTGAGGAGTTCGTGTACAACCTGATGGTTACTGTGTTCAATAATTTGGAGACTTTGGCGCAGACCCATGAGCGTGGTGGCGACCTGTCTCTGGAAACTGCCCTGGATGGCTTGAAGGGTGCTAAGCTGCATCCCGGCGCAGAAAAGTTCTTTAAGGAAAAGAACCTGCTGTAATACTAAGTTTATGAACCGCCTGGCTGCTGCCTGGCGGTTCATTCTTTTGCAGGTTGCACGACAATGGGCAACCACTTTGATGTTTGCCTCTTAGGGCGAAGAATGGCATCTTACAGCCATTCTTTGAATGATTGCTTTAGGAGGTACGATATGCAAAGGATAACCCTGGATATTTCAGTCAAAGAGGAGCTCCCGTTTTTGCGGGCAAAACAGGGAGATGTAGGAAGAAAATTCCAAGTTGTGGTTACTGATAATGGAGCGCAATACCTGATACCAACGGATGCTGTGGTGTCGGTATGGTATTCCGGTACCAGCGGCGAGGGGAACTATACGGACATTGCGGAGCATAGTGCGGTCAGCGTGGAAGGGAACACTGTCACTGTGGAGCTGATCACCCAGATGCTGAAAAATAAAGGCGGTGGTATGCTGTGTCTGATCATCCATTCTTCTGATGGCGCTCAGATCGGCATGTGGAATATTCCGTATATTTGTGAACCGGTTCCCGGTTTTGAGAGCGCTGCGGCTGAGCTGCATTTTACGGCTCTTTCAAAATTGGTAGGCGATATAAAGAAAACGGCTGAGACTTTTGAAACGGATACATCTTTTAGCATTTCAGGCGCAGCTGCAGATGCAAAGGCCACCGGGGAGGCCTTAGCGAAAAAAGCACCGGCGGAATTTATCTACGAAAGCATCAACGGCGGGGATGCAAATAACTGCATTGGAGATTATCACAAATTCTGCATCAATTTTAAGAATATGCCGGGTACCCATGGCTTTTTGGATGTTTCTTATGCAAACGCAATGGGTTTTTTGGTGAATGGAGAAAAGCCGATCATTTTGCAGGAACTGACCACTTGGAATGGCTCAGGAAAGCACAGAAGATATTCTACAGATAATGGCGATAGCTGGAGCGAATGGGAGGGACTTGGTCTTATGGCGTATCCTATTGGCGCGGTTTACCTTTCTTTTGCAGAGACTTCGCCAGCCAGCCTGTTTGGTGGTAGATGGGAACAGCTGAAAGATATCTTCCTGGCGGGGGCAGGGGATGTCTTTGCGGCTGGCAGCGCAGGCACTGTACAGACAACTAACGAAACCGAAGGTACAACAAATGACTATATTCCGTACATTGCCATTTATATGTGGAAGCGAATCGCATAAGAAAATCAAAAAAAGAGGGCTTGCCCTCTTTTTTTTTGCCCAATTATCGTTTATAATATCTACAATTGAGCATTTTAGGTGTACAATGCGGGAATGAATTGGGAGAGATTTTATGAACATACCTGTTTTTGATCTGCACTGCGATACTGCGCTGGCGCTTTTGGGGAAAGATGTATGTGAGGTTGGCGATCTTCGCAGAAATACATATCATATCGATTTGGAAAGGGCCAAGACGCTGACCGGTTATGCCCAGTGCTTTGCCTGCTTTACCACACCTTTTATGGAGGACTGGTACCATAAATCCCCGGTTGAGATCTTCGAGCGGGAGTTGGCAACGATACTCAGCCAGATCGAAGAGAATCACGATTTGATCCGGCAGGTGTATACAGCGAAAGAGGTTCGCAGTAATCTGGAGAAGGGGATCATGTCGGGTATTTTGACCATTGAAGGGCCTGCGGGCTTTGGCTTTGACCCGGCGTTGCTGCAGGATCTATACAGTGTTGGTTTCCGTATGACGACTTTGGGCTGGAATGAGAACAATATCCTCGCCGGCTCCCATAAGACCGGCGGCGGATTGACCGATAAGGGCAGGGAATTCCTGAAAGAAGCACAGCGCCTTGGCATGATCGTGGATGTGAGCCATATCAGTGATGAGGCTTTCTGGGATATGATGAAGATCACAGAAAAGCCCATTGTTGCCAGTCACTCCAACAGCCGGCAGGTTTGTGATAACAGCCGTAATTTGACGGACGACATGTTCCGGGCGATCATGGAAACCGGCGGTGTGGCAGGATTTAATCAGTGCGCGCCTTTTGTAGGGGAGAAGCCGGATCTGGATACTGTCTGCGACCATATTTTACATTGGTTGGAACTGGATCCGGATGGAACGCACATTGCCCTTGGCGGCGATCTTGACGGCTGTGATGAGCTGCCTAACGGGTTTGATGGCATACAGAGCTATCCGGCTCTTGCAAACCGCCTGCTGGAACGGGGTGTTGATGAAAAGACGCTGAATAAAATCTTCTGGGAAAATGCATTGGGAGTGATGGAAAAATGCTGTATGTAACCACTAGAAACAAACATGATGCCTATACTGCCCACAGGACACTTTTGGCGGATCGGGCGCCGGATGGGGGCTTATACCTGCCGTTTCGGCTGGTGACCTTGGATCACCAGCAGGTACTTGCTTTGGCGAACAAGACCTTTGGACAATGCGTTGCAGAAATACTGAACCGTTTCTTTGCCTGCCAGCTGACCGGCTGGGATGTGGAGTTTTGCATTGGCAGATACCCCATTAAGACGATGGACATCAGTCACCGTATCGTAGTTGCGCAAACCTGGCATAATCAGGCATGGGACTATGCCTGGGCAGAACGCGCACTGGCTCAGAAGATCTGCGGCGATATGCGCTGCCAGCAGCCGTCTGCCTGGGTGAGGATCGCGATTCGCGTTGCTTTTCTGACTGGTATTTTTAGCGAACTGATTCGCCAGGGAATTGCAGACCCGGAGCATCCCGTGGATGTTGCTGTGCCTGCCGGTGATTTTTCCGTTCCGATGAGTGTATGGTATGCTCGGCAGATGGGACTGCCTGTGGCGAATATTATCTGCGGCTGCGAAGATGACAGCGCAGCCTGGGATCTTCTGCATCTGGGAACGGTGAAGATTGATGGCAATATGCCTGCACATTTGGAGCAGCTGGTATGTGAGACTCTCGGTCACGGCGAAGTCAGCCGTTACAGTGAGGTTTGCAGCAATGGCGGTGTTTACAGTCTGCTTCCTGTGGACGCGGAAAAGCTGCGCAGCGGAATGTTTGCGGCTGTTATCAGCAAGGATCGCATTTGCTCTGTGATCTCCAGTGTAAATCGTACAAGCGGCTATATTCTTGGGCCAAAGGCGGCATTGGGTTACGGCGGTCTTCTGGACTTCCGTGCCAAGACAGGTGAAAATCGCCCTGCGCTGCTGATGGCGGAACGCAGTCCGGTTTGTGACGGTAATTTTGTTGCCGGCGTGATGGGAATTACGACGGCAGAACTAAAAGAAAAAATGCAGTAAGGAGGATATGCATGGCGCTTTACGCGATCGGCGATCTGCATCTTTGCCTGGGGGCGGAAAAGCCCATGGATATTTTCGGCGGTGCCTGGATCGGTTATATGGACAAGCTGAAAGAGGGGTTGTCTGTGATCGGCCCGGAGGATACGACAGTTTTGCTGGGAGATCTGAGTTGGGCGTTGGATCTGCAGCAAGCTAAGGCTGACTTTGCATGGATCAATTCGATTCCCGGCAGGAAGATCATCCTAAAGGGCAACCACGACTACTGGTGGAGCACCGCCTCCAAATTTTATAAATTCTGTGAAGAGAACGGTTTCACGGATATGTTTATCCTCAACAACAACCATTTTGAATACGATGGCTATGCTGTTTGCGGCACCCGGGGCTGGTTCTTTGAGGAAGAAAGATCAGGAGAGCATGATGAAAAAGTTTTTAAACGGGAACTGCTACGTCTGGAAGCATCCTTAAAATCCGCCGGTGAACTGCAGAAGATCGTATTTTTACACTATCCGCCCAAATATAAAGGCTATGATTGCCCGGAGATCCTGGAGCTGCTGAAACGCTATGGCGTTAGCCGGTGTTATTACGGGCATCTGCACGGTGCCAGTCATGGGCTTGCGCTGGAGGGAATTTGGGACGGTATCGATTTTAAACTGGCAGCTGCGGATAAGCTAAACTTCAAACCTACCCTCGTACTTCCGTAACAAAAGCGATACCAGCAGGTATCGCTTTTGTGTATTTTTGAGTGGGAAACCGAAAAAGGGGAGAAGTTATCCGTCAAAAAGGAAAATTTTTTGAATTTTTTAAGAAAAGGGTGGACATTTCTGCCTTTCTTTGATAAAATACTACGGCTGTAAATATATAAATAGAATGGCGCACTATGTGTGCCTATTTTGGGAGGAACAGTAACCATGAATGTAAAGAGCATTGAAAAGAAGGGTAATGAAACTACCATCGTTGTCGAGATCGACAAGGAACTGATGGAAAAGGGTGTCAACGCCGCTTATCTGAAGCAGCGTAAAAACATCATGCTGCCCGGCTTCCGTAAGGGCAAGGCTCCCCGAAAGATGATCGAGGCTATGTACGGTGCCCATGTTTTCTATGAAGACGGCCTGGAAGAGATCTTCCCCGAGATCTACCAGTTTGCTGTGATCGATCAGGAAGTTAAGGCCATTGGCCGCCCCAGTCTGACCGACATGGACATCAGCGAGGATAACGTAGTTACCCTGACTCTGACCACCGAAGTGTACCCCGAGGTCACCTTGGGCGATTACAAGGGCCTGGAAGTGGAAAAGGCTGAAGCCACCGTTACGGACGAGCAGGTCGCTGCTGAGTTGGACCGTATGGCTCAGAATGTTGCTTCCACCGAAACTGTGGAGCGCGCTGCTGAGATGGGCGACACCGCCAACATCAACTTCGAGGGCTTCCTGGACGGAACTCCATTTGACGGCGGTAAGGGCGAAAACCATGACCTGAAGCTGGGCTCCAACTCCTTTGTTCCCGGATTTGAGGAGCAGGTCGTTGGCATGAGCGCCGGCGAGGAGAAGGACATCGACATCACCTTCCCCGATGACTACCATGCTGAGCTGGCTGGTAAGGCAGTTGTCTTCCATGTCAAGTGCAACAAGGTCACCACTACCAACGTCCCCGAGCTGGATGATGAGTTTGCCAAAGATGTTTCCGAGTTTGAGACTCTGGAGGATCTGAAAGCTGACATCCGCGCCAAGGCTCTGGAGAATGCACAGAAGCAGATCGACAATGCTTTTGAGCAGGCTGCCGTGGAGAAGGCTGCCGAGAACTGCACTGTGGACATGCCCAAGGCATTGGTTGAGTCCGAACTGGACAACCAGATGGAGCGCTTTGCTTATCAGCTACAGATGAGTGGCTACTCTGTTGAGCAGTACGCCAAGATGATGGGTGGCGACATGAGTACCATGCGCAACGCTTTCCGCCCCACCGCTGAGAAGCAGGCAAAGATCAATGTGACCCTGGAGAAGATCATTGAGGTGGAAGGCATCACTGTTTCCGATGAGGAAGTGGAGGCTGAGTACGCTTCCATGGCCGAGCAGTACAGCCTGGAGCTGGATAAAGTCAAGGGTATGGTGGCAAGTGAAGAGATCCAGACCAGCCTGAAGACCCGTAAGGCTGTTAAGGTGATCGTTGACAATGCTGTCGCCGTTGCTCCCAAGGCTGAGTAATCCTTAGGAATAAGCCCCCAGCAAAGTGGTTAGAATGTTTCGAGGACCTGAAAGGAGACATGACCATGAGTTTTATCCCTTATGTAGTTGAACAGACCAGCCGTGGCGAACGTAGCTATGATATCTTCTCCCGTCTGCTCAATGACCGCATTATTTTCCTGTCTGAGGAAGTAAATGATACCACCGCCAGTCTGGTGGTGGCACAGCTGCTGTACCTGGAAGCCCAGGACCCGGATAAGGATATTCAGTTTTATATCAACAGCCCCGGTGGCAGTGTGACCGCTGGCATGGCTATTTACGACACCATGCAGTACATCAAGTGCGATGTGGCTACCATTTGTGTCGGTATGGCCGCGTCTATGGGCGCATTCCTGCTCAGTGCAGGCACCAAGGGCAAGCGGATGGCTCTGCCCAATGCGGAGATCATGATCCATCAGCCCTCTGCCGGCACTCAGGGTCAGATTACCGATATGGCCATCCATATGAAACGTCTGCAGACCATTAAGGAGCGGATGAACCGGATCCTTGCCGAAAATACCGGAAAGAGCATCGAGGAAGTCACCGCTGCCTGCGAACGCGACAACTTTATGACTGCGGAGGAGGCCCTGGCCTTTGGCCTGGTGGACCGTGTCCTCGAGCGTCACTGATCTTTATTGGAAAGGCGACCTAAGTCATGGCTAGAAAAGATGAGCAGTCCATCCGCTGCAGCTTCTGCGGAAAGCGAGAGACCCAGGTGGAGCGGCTGATCGCCGGTCCCGGCGTCTGTATCTGCAGCGAATGCGTGCAGGCTTGCAGCGCACTGTTGGGGGATGAGATCCAGGTGGATACCCGGGGGAAACTGCGGACACCGGAGCATCTTCCGACCCCTGCTGAGATCAAGGCCTTCATGGACGGCTATATCGTCGGTCAGGAGGAGGCGAAGATCGCCCTCAGCGTTGCTGTTTATAATCATTACAAGCGGATCTATCTGGCGACGGATTCCGATGTGGAGCTGCAAAAGAGCAATATTTTGCTCATCGGCCCCACAGGAAGCGGCAAGACCCTCTTTGCCCAGACGCTGGCTAAGATCCTGAATGTGCCCTTTGCCATTGCAGATGCCACCACACTGACCGAGGCCGGTTATGTGGGTGACGATGTGGAAAACATTCTCCTGCGGCTTCTGCAGGCAGCGGATTTTGATGTGGATCTTGCTGAGCACGGCATTATTTACATCGACGAAATGGATAAGATCGCCCGCAAGAGCGAAAATACCTCTATTACTCGTGATGTTTCCGGTGAGGGTGTTCAGCAGGCACTGCTGAAGATCCTGGAGGGGACTGTTGCCAGTGTACCGCCCCAGGGCGGCCGGAAACACCCCCAGCAGGAAATGATCCAAGTGGACACTACCAATATCTTGTTCATCTGCGGCGGCGCGTTTGATGGTTTGGATAAGATTATTGAGACCCGCACAGACCGTTCCGCTATTGGCTTTGATGCCCCTGTGCAGAGCAAGAAAAAACGGGATGTGGGCAAACTGCTTGCTCAGGTAGAGCCCCATGACCTTCTGAAGTTCGGCATTATCCCGGAGTTGGTTGGCCGTATGCCGGTGATCACCAGTTTGCAGTCTCTGACTCAGGAGGATCTGGTTAAGATTCTTGTGGAGCCCAGAAACGCGCTGACACGGCAGTATCAGAAGCTGTTTGAACTGGACAATGTGGAGCTGGAAATCCAGGAGGAAGCCCTGCAGGAGGTTGCCAAGAAGGCGCTGGATCGTCAGATCGGTGCCAGAGGACTGCGCTCTATCATGGAAAGCGTTATGACAAAGATCATGTATGCGATTCCCTCTGATCTGTCCATTAAAAAGGTGATCATCACCAAGGATGCGATCCTTGGCGGTGAGCCCAAAATTCTGCGGGACCGGAAGAATCCCCGGCCTCAGGCAGGTGCAAAAAAGTAACAAGGCTAAGGGGGTAGAATGCTACCCCCTTTTTGCTTCTTTGGATCTATTTTGATCCATGGAAAGGAGTAAGCTATGAGTGAATTGATAACGATCGGCAAACTGCCGGTTCTGGCCCTAAGAGGTCTGGCAGTGTTTCCGGACCAGACTGTCCATTTTGAGGTGGGCAGAGCGAAGTCTGTGCTTGCACTGGAAGAGGCCATGAAAGGGGATCAGACATTGCTTTTGATCCCACAGAAAGATATTGCTGACGACGATCCTAACTGGGATGGCCTGTATTCCATTGGTACAGTGTCAAAAATCAAGCAGATCCTGAGATCTCCCAACGAAACGATCCGGGTGCTGGTCACCGGCATCAGCCGCGCGCGGATCCAGGAGCCGCTGCAGTCGGAGCCTTTTCTTTCCGGCAATGTGATGACGGTGCCGGATACGCAGGTGGCTGATACTCTGCGAAGCCGTGCGCTGCGCCGTGAGGCAAATGCGTTGTATGCCAATTACCTGGAAATGTCTGAGCATCCTGTTCAGGCAGTTCAGCTTCGGATGCTTGCTTCCGACAGCTGCAGCTTCCTTGCGGACTGTATTGCCCAGAACTCTGGCTTCGATTATGCCGATAAGATTAGCCTTTTGGGGCAGATGAACCCCGTAAAGCGCCTTGAGATGGCGGTACGTCTGCTGCGGCAGGAAAATGAAATGCTGCGGCTGGAATCGGATATTCAGGAAAAGACCAAAGCCAATATCGACCAGCATCAGAAAGACTATTATCTGCGTGAGCAGATGAAGGTGATCCAGGATGAGCTGGGTGAGGACGACGAATCGGAGTTTTCTGAATATGAACACCGAATCCTGAAGCTGCACCTTTCGGAAGAAAATGAAAAGAAGCTGCTCAAAGATCTGAGTAAACTGCGCAAGCAGCCTTTTGGTTCTTCGGAAGCGGCGGTTTTGCGCAACTATCTGGATATTGTCCTGGAGCTTCCCTGGAACGAGCGGACAAAGGAACGGGTGGATGTGGAAGCTGCCAGAAAGATCCTGGAAAAGGATCATTTTGGCCTGGAAAAGGTGAAACAGCGGATCTTGGAGACCATTGCCGTCCGGCAAATGGCGCCTCAGATGCCGCCGCAGATCATTTGCCTTGTGGGCCCTCCCGGCGTTGGTAAAACTTCTATTGCATATTCCGTTGCGAAAGCGCTGAATCGAAAAATGGCCCGGATCTCTTTGGGCGGTGTCCATGACGAAGCGGACATCCGGGGTCACCGTAAAACCTATATCGGCGCTATGCCTGGCCGGATCATGAATGCGCTGACCCAAGCTGGCAGCGCTAACGCACTGCTTCTTCTGGACGAGGTGGACAAGATGGGCTCCGACTACCGTGGTGATCCCAGCGCGGCGCTGCTGGAGGTCCTGGATGCGGAGCAGAACAAGACCTATCGTGATCACTATCTGGAGATTCCTTTTGACCTTTCCGATGTGATGTTTATCACTACAGCCAACACGCTGGATACCGTGCCCCGTCCGTTACTGGACCGTATGGAGATCATCGAACTGGGATCTTACACGGATGAAGAGAAACTGATGATCGCCAAGGATCATTTGCTTCCCAAGCAGATGAAAAAACACGGTCTGAAAAAGAGCCAGCTTCGTGTGTCTGAGGATGCGATCCGGGAGATCATCACTTGCTACACCAGAGAATCCGGTGTCCGGAATCTGGAGCGGTGCTTTGCGGAAATTTGCCGCAAGGCAGATATGCGCCTTCTGTCCGGTGAGAAGCGAATCACTGTTAGTGGTGGCAATGTGGATACACTTCTGGGTACAAGAAAAAATCTGCCCGACCGCCTGCCTGTCAATGACCAGATAGGACTTGTCACCGGCCTTGCCTGGACCAGCGTTGGCGGTGAGGTGCTGGAAGTGGAAGTCAATGTGATGGACGGCACCGGCAAGCTGGAGCTTACCGGCAATTTGGGCGATGTGATGAAGGAGTCTGCCCATGCAGCTCTGAGTTATATTCGTGCCAATGCCAAAAACCTTGGCATTGCTGAGGATTTCTACAAGACCAAGGACATCCACGTTCATTTCCCCGAGGGTGCTGTTCCCAAGGACGGTCCCTCTGCCGGTGTGACGGTCTGTACGGCCATGGTCAGCGCGCTGACAGGTACGACGGTACGCCGGGATGTGGCGATGACCGGCGAGATCTCCATCCGGGGTCGTGTGCTGCCCATCGGCGGT
Source organism: Oscillospiraceae bacterium (assembly GCA_017936985.1). The sequence goes on along the minus strand of JAGBEM010000095.1, from coordinate 10,929 downwards.
CTTAAGGAAAAAACCATGGCGGCATTGCGTCACGGCATCCGTACAGTGATCATCCCTGCGGATAACGAACGGGATTTAAATGAGATCGACCAGACGGTGCGCAAATCCTTGAATTTTGTCACCGCCCAGACTGTGGATACGGTTCTGGAGGCAGCACTGAATACAGTCTGCCCTGTACCGGCCCATGGGATCCTCAGCGATCTGCCAGAAAATGTGCAGATCAGACATAAAAAGCCGGGAATCCGGCAGTGAGGTAGCTATGAACTTACAGAAAGTGGAGTTTCTGATCTCTGCGGCGTCCACCCGGGATTTTCCGGGAAATCGTCTGCCCGAGATCGCATTTGCAGGAAAATCCAATGTGGGAAAGTCCTCGGTGATTAACCGGCTGCTGCAGCGGAAAAATTTTGCCAGAGTAGGGGATAAGCCCGGCAAGACCATCCATGTCAATTACTTTACCGTTGACCGCAAGTGCTACTTTGTAGACCTGCCGGGCTACGGTTATGCCAAGGTTTCTCAGTCTGAAAAGGAGCGCTGGGGTAGACTCATGGAGGATTATTTTGCGGCAGGGCGTATCGATCTTGGTATTCTGATCGTGGATTACCGGCATCCGCCTACGAATAATGATATTACCATGGCCCGGTGGTTCATAGAGAGCGGCTGCCGTTTTGTTGTGGTTGCCAACAAAATGGACAAGCTGAAAAAAAGTGAGCTGGAGCCGAATCTGAAAACCATCCGCAATGATCTGGAATTGCCGGAAGACTGTCCGATCATCCCGTTTTCCGCGGAAAAGGGCAATGGCCGTGAGGACTTGCTGAAGCAGATCCTAAGCGTTGTAAAGGAATAATAAAAACGGTGTGAAGTTTGCTTCACACCGTTTTGCTTTGTAATTATGCGTTAGCTTTTGCTTCCTTCAGCGCCTGCGCCAGCTGATCGGGGCAGGAGGTGGGCTTGCCACCACAGGTAGTACCTTCCAGACGGGCGATGACTTCATCCACATCCATGCCCTCAACAAGAGAGCCGATGCCCTTCAGGTTGCCGTTGCAGCCGCCGATGTACTGGACATTTTTCAGCTTGTTATCCTCGATCTCGAAGAGGATGCTCCGGGAACAGGTTCCTTTGGTGGTGTATTCGTATTGCATAATGATCGTTTCCTTCTTTCATTTTATAATATCGGCAAGTTCCGCCCCGATCAAAGCAGCCAGCTGCTCCGTTGGGACGATCATTTGATGGCCTCGTTCACCGGCAGAAACTGCGATCTCGTCAAATAGAATGCAGGTTTCGTCAAAATGGGTGGGATATTTCTTCTTCATACCCACTGGGCTGCAGCCGCCGCGGATATATCCGGTCAGTCCCAGCAGCTCTTTGACAGCCACAAGCTCCATATTCTTATCGCTGGCAACTTTGGCAGCTTTTTTCAGATCCAGCTCACAGCACACCGGAATACAGAATATATGAATGCCGTTTCGCTCACCCCGGGCTACAAGCGTCTTAAATACCTGCTCTTCCGGCATGCCGATGGCATGGGCTGCGTGGGTACCTTTCAGATCATTTTCGTCGAAATCGTAGAACGCTTCACGGCAGGGGATCTTTGCCTGCTGAACAAGACGTATTGCGTTAGTTTTGGATGCCATAATATCACCAGAACGTATTATACGGCAAACTGGGGAAAATTGCAATCCCTGCATTTGCAATATGACTGTTGATTTATGTCTGTGATGTGGACAAAACGCGTATAAATTGTAAAAGATCGCGCATAGTGTCGGGTTTTATTGACTTTTAGCGCTTTGTGTAGTAGAATGTTATAGTCCACCAGACTGGGCACTGGCTATATACAGTGCTGCAAAAAATGCAAAGTGAGTGTGGCTGTTTCATGAATAGAAGAAAATTGGACGGGGTCAAGCATACGATCCGGGCAATTGAAGGTTGTGCTGAGATCGGGATCCTGACATTTGCATATTATCTTGTGTTCCGTTTTGGATATGATACAGGAACTTTTCCTGCTTATTATGGCAATGGTAAGTATGTTCTGGCAGGCGTCTATGCGCTTTTGACCTGGGTGGTCTTCCACAATTTTGACGGCTTCAAGTTTGGTTACATGAAGCTGTTTGATATTATCATTTCCCAGTGGATCGCGATCTGCATCGTGAATTTTATATCCTTCTGGCAGCTTTGCCTTATCGCCAACGTGGTGATCACACCGGTTCCACTGCTGATGCTTACATTGATCGATGCGGCAGTAGTGTTTGTGTGCACCTATTTGTATACGGTGATCTATCATCATTTGTATGTTCCCAAGAATATGGTGATGGTCTATGGCTCTGAAAGTGCGCTGACACTGAAATTCAAAATGGATACCCGCAAGGATAAGTACAGGATCACCAGACTGATTTCAGCAGATGCCGGATTTGATGAGATCTGCAGGATCATCACCGGGTATGATGCGGTGATTTTGAATGATGTCCATGCTGAGATCCGCAATGATATTTTGAAATTCTGCTATCAAAATGAGATCAGAACCTATATATCTCCCAAGATCACGGATATTATCGTCCGGGGTGGCACCAGCATAAGCTTGTTTGATACACCCCTTCTGTTGGTAAGAAGCAGAGGCTTGACTACAACGCAGAAGTTTATCAAGCGCTTGTTTGATATTTTATTGTGTCTGCCGGCTACGGTTATTGCTATACCGATTATGATCATTGTGGCGATCGCAATCAAGATCGAAGACGGTGGCCCGGTTTTTTATAAGCAAAAGCGTGTCACTATCAACGGCAGGGTCTTTGAGATCTTAAAGTTCCGCAGCATGATCAAGGATGCAGAAAAGGATGGCGAATCCAGGCCTGCTACGGATCACGATCCTCGTATTACAAAGGTCGGCGCTGTTATTCGTGCATTACGAATTGACGAGCTGCCTCAGATTCTGAATATTCTCAAAGGCGATATGAGCATCGTCGGTCCCAGACCTGAGCGGGTCGAGCATATGGATCAGTACGGAAAGGATATCCCCGAGTTTGATTTTCGGTTGAAGGTCAAGGGCGGCCTTACGGGTTATGCCCAGATTTACGGAAAGTATAATACGTCGCCCTACGACAAGCTCCGTCTTGACATGATGTATATTGAAAACTACTCTTTAATGCTAGATCTGAAGCTTGTTCTTACCACACTGCGCATCCTGCTGAAAAAGGAGAGTACCGAAGGTTTTGATAAACTGGAGGAACTGGAGCGAATGAAGCAGGAAGTTCTCAATGAGAATTCCAGAACAGACAAAGTTGGGGCGGGGAAGTAAGATTGTGCACAGGTGCTGTGTTTTACGAAAGGAAGGGCATGAATATGAAAAATGCCTGTATGATCAGTTGTTCTGATCACTACAATCACAGACTCAATGTTGCTGCTGGCTACCTGGAGTCACACGGCTATGAGGTGACGTATATCACATCGGATTTTGACCATTTTACCAAAAAAACATTTCGTGTTGAGATCCCTAATAGTGTTCAACTGCATACCCGACCTTATCGTAGGAACCTGTCATTAGACCGTATACTTTCCCATCGGCAGTTTGCCCGCGATGTATTTCGCTATTTGGAGAATCTGCCTAAACAGCCGGATGTGTTGGTAGTGCTGCTGCCGCCGAATTTTCTAGCAAAGTATGCTGCCGCATACAAGAAGAGGCATCCGAATGTCCAGATTGTTTTTGATATTTTTGACCTTTGGCCAGAAACCTTTCCTTCCGGCTCTGTGAAAAAACTGTTGGCACCGGCATTTCGCGTTTGGTCCTGGCTGCGCGACCACAACTTGGGCGCTGCAGATCATCTGATAACCGAGTGTGAGATGTTTCGCCAGCGTCTTGGGCTTAGCAGCGACGAGGCTACAACTGTGTATCTGGGTGCGGATGCGCCTAAGTGTGGCATTTTACCTGTGCAGCTGAGTGACAGGCAGTGGGATCTTTGCTATCTGGGATCTATCAATAATATCATTGACATTCCGAAAATCAGCGCACTTTTGCAGGCACTTGCCAAGGAGCGTCCGGTGAATCTTCATATTGTCGGTTCCGGCGAGCGGTTGCAGGAACTGATAACATCTGCAGAGAATGCAGGCGCCGTCGCGATCTACCATGGTGCTGTGTATGAGGATCTGGAAAAGCAGCAGATCATGTCCGGGTGCCATTTTGGGTTGAATATCGTCAAGGAGTCTGTCTGCATTGGACTTACCATGAAATCGGTGGACTACTTCCGTAACGGTCTTCCGATCATTAATAATGTTCCGGCAGACACGGCTCGTATCATTGAAGCGTATGGCTGTGGTATCGAACTGGATGAGCATACTGCTGAGAAACTTCGTGGGATGGACTTACAGCAGTGTATTCAGATGCGTAATAATACCTGTAAGCTGTTCAAAACCTGTTTTGAACGCGCTGTGATCGACAGGCAGTATGGTGAAGTGCTTGCGCGGATCTTGTGAGGGTGCTATGGAAAAACCAAAGGTACTGATTTTGCTCGCTGCATACAATGGTGAGCCATATATCCGGCAAATGATCGAATCTGTTCTGAATCAAACGCATCAGGACTTTCAGCTGATTTTGTCTGATGACAGCTCCGGGGATGCAACAGCGCAGATTCTGGCAGATTATGCCGAAAAATACCCGCAAAAGGTGATCCATTACTGTTCCGGGCAGCGCTTTGGCAGCGCACAAAAGCATTTTATGCATTTGCTCTGTCAGTTTCAGGATGCACCGTATATCATGTTCTGTGACCAGGATGATATTTGGCATCCGGATAAAATCGAAAAGACGCTGGATATAATGATTGGCGCAGAGACGGATAGGGAAGTCCCTGTGCTGGTCCATACAGACCTTCGGGTGGTGGGCGGTAATGGAGAACTGATCGCACCGTCTTTTTGCGCACACTCTGCTATTGACGGAAATCGTCTGCAGCTCAATCAACTGTTGGTACAAAATGTGGTCACCGGCTGCACGGTGATGATCAATCACTCTCTTGCACAGCTTGTAAGCCGGAATTATGACGCGGAAGCCATGCTGATGCACGACTGGTGGCTGGCACTTCTGGCCTCCGCCTGCGGCAAAATTGCTTTTTTCCACGAAGCGACCATGGATTACCGTCAGCATGGACATAACAGCGTTGGAGCCAAGAATGTCTACGCACCCCAATATCTTGTTAAGCGGCTTTCTTCCGTAAAAATGCGGAAGTCTCTGGATGATGCAGCCAATCAGGCACAGGCATTTTTGAATTGCTATGCAGATCAGTTATCGAATCAGCAAGTGGTACTGATCCGTGCGTTTGCTTCGACCCGAGGTGCGTCCATCCTCCGGCGGGACAGGATCTACTTAAAGTACGATCTGCTGAAAAAAGGCTTTGTTCGCGTCTGTGCCCAGCTTCTGGGCTTATAAAAACGGCAGCTTTTTGGTATGGACATTTCGCAAAATATAGTGTATTATAACAAATAGAGTTATTCTAAATTTCATGTAAACAACAGGAGGTCTTCTATGAAAGGTATTATTTTGGCCGGCGGTTCCGGCACTCGACTGTACCCGCTGACAAAGGTTACCTCTAAGCAGCTTCTCCCGATCTATGATAAGCCCATGATCTATTATCCTATGTCCGTTCTGATGAGCGCCGGCATCCGGGATATTCTGATTATTTCTACCCCCCAGGATACACCCAGATTCCAGGAGCTTCTGGGCGATGGCAGCCAGTTTGGTGTACATCTGAGTTATGCGGTGCAGCCTTCTCCGGACGGACTGGCCCAGGCATTTATCATTGGCGCTGAGTTTATCGGCAATGATACCGTCGCCATGGTTCTGGGTGACAATATCTTCGCTGGTCACGGTCTTAAGAAGCGCCTGAAAGCCGCTGTGGAGAATGCGGAGTCCGGCAAGGGCGCAACTGTGTTTGGCTACTATGTAGATGACCCCGAGCGTTTCGGCATCGTGGAATTTGACAGCGAGGGCCGCGCCATCTCCATTGAGGAAAAGCCTGCCAAGCCCAAGAGCAACTACTGCGTTACCGGTCTGTACTTCTATGACAATAAGGTCGTAGAGTATGCCAAGAATTTGAAGCCTTCTGCCCGTGGCGAGCTGGAGATCACCGACCTGAACCGGATATATCTGGAGAACGGTCAGCTGAATGTGGAGCTTTTGGGACAGGGCTTTACCTGGCTGGACACCGGTACACATGAGAGCCTGGTGGAAGCTACCAACTTTGTCATGACCATGGAAAAGCACCAGCATCGTAAGCTGGCCTGTCTGGAAGATATCGCCTATATGAATGGCTGGATCACCCGTGAGGATGTCATGAAGACCTATGAGGTCATGAAGAAAAATCAGTACGGCCAGTATCTGAAGGATGTTCTGGACGGCAAATATGTTGACGCAAAAAAGTAAAAAGAGAGGATCACTGAAATGACGATTATCGTTACTGGCGGCGCCGGCTTTATCGGCTCCAATTTCGTATTCCATATGCTGGGCAAGTACCCTGACTACCGGATCATTTGCCTGGACAAGCTGACCTATGCCGGCAATCTGAGCACGCTGGCACCTGTTATGGACAATCCCAACTTCCGCTTTGTGAAGCTGGACATCTGCGACCGCGAGGGCGTATATAAGCTGTTTGAAGAAGAGCATCCCGATGTTGTTGTCAACTTTGCGGCTGAGAGCCATGTTGACCGCTCTATCGAGAATCCCGAGATCTTCCTGCAGACCAATATTCTGGGCACTCAGGTGCTGATGGACGCCTGCCGCAAGTACGGCATCACCCGGTATCACCAGGTCTCTACCGACGAGGTTTATGGTGACCTGCCCTTGGACCGCCCCGACCTGTTCTTTACAGAAGAAACTCCCATCCATACCAGCTCACCGTACTCTTCTTCCAAGGCCGGTGCTGACCTGCTGGTCATGGCTTATCACCGTACTTACGGTCTGCCCGTGACCATCAGCCGCTGCTCCAATAACTACGGCCCCTATCATTTCCCGGAGAAGCTGATCCCGCTGATGATCGCCAACGCCCTGGCAGACAAGCCGCTGCCTGTTTATGGCGAAGGTCTGAATGTTCGTGACTGGCTGTATGTGGAAGACCACTGCAAGGCCATCGACCTGATCATCCACAACGGCAAGGTGGGTGAGGTCTACAATGTTGGCGGCCACAATGAGAAGCAGAACATTGAGATCGTTAAGATCATCTGCAAGGAACTGGGCAAGCCCGAGAGCTTGATCACCCATGTGGGCAACCGCAAGGGTCACGATATGCGTTACGCCATCGACCCCACCAAGATCCACAATGAACTGGGCTGGCTGCCTGAGACCAAGTTTGAAGACGGCATCAAGAAGACCATTCAGTGGTATCTGGACAACAAGGAGTGGTGGCAGACCATCATTTCCGGTGAGTATCAGAATTACTACGAAAAGATGTACAGCAACCGCTAAGGAGCGATTTTATGAAGGTTTTTGTAACCGGCGTCGGCGGCCAGTTGGGCCACGATGTTATGAATGAACTGCATAAACGCGGATATGAAGGTGTCGGTTCCGATATTGCACCCCAGTACAGTGGCGTTGCGGACGGCTCTGCTGTGACCACGATGCCCTATGTTCAGCTGGATATTACCGATAAAGCGGCTGTGACAGAAGTTCTGATGGCGGTTAAGCCGGATGTTGTTGTTCACTGTGCAGCCTGGACTGCGGTGGATATGGCGGAAGACGATGACAAGGTGGAAAAGGTCCGTGCCATCAATGCCGGCGGCACTCAGAATATTGCGGATGTGTGCAAGGCGCTGGACTGCAAGATGGTCTATATCAGTACCGACTATGTCTTTGACGGCCAGGGTGAAAAGCCCTGGGAGCCGGACTGTAAGGACTATAAGCCCCTGAATGTCTACGGCCAGACGAAGCTGGAAGGTGAATTGGCTGTTTCCGGCACCCTGGAAAAGTATTTCATTGTCCGTATTGCCTGGGTCTTTGGCCTCAACGGTAAGAATTTCATTAAGACAATGCTCACCGTGGGCAAGAAGTACGATACCGTCCGTGTTGTTAATGACCAGATCGGCACACCTACTTACACGTTGGATCTATCCCGCCTGTTGGTGGATATGATTGAAACGGATAAGTACGGCTATTACCACGCTACAAATGAAGGCGGCTATATCAGCTGGTATGACTTTACCTGTGAGATTTTCCGCCGGGCAGGCTACACTACCAATGTCGTGCCTGTAACAACGGAGGAATATGGCCTTTCCAAGGCTGCCCGTCCTTTTAACAGCCGTCTGGAAAAGAAAAAGCTGGTTGAAGCCGGTTTTGAGCCACTGCCCACTTGGCAGGATGCGTTGAGCCGCTATCTGAAAGAAATTGAGGAATAACACATGGGTCAGATCAAAGTTACCAAATGCCCCATTGAGGGACTGTATATCATCGAGCCTGCTGTTCACGGCGATAACAGAGGCTACTTCGTGGAGACCTACAACCAAAAGGATATGGCGGAGCATGGACTGAACATGGTTTTTGTTCAGGACAATCAGAGTATGTCTGTTAAGGGAGTCCTCAGAGGTCTGCATTTCCAGAAACAGTATCCCCAGGGCAAGCTGGTCCGTGTGATCAAGGGCAGAGTCTTTGACGTAGCTGTGGATCTGCGCTCCGGCAGTGAGACTTATGGCAAGTGGTACGGCGTTGAACTGACCGCAGAGAATAAGAAGCAGTTCTATATCTCTGAGGGCTTTGCCCATGGCTTCCTGGTGCTCAGTGATACTGCTGAGTTCTGTTACAAGGTAACGGACTTCTATCGTCCCGGTGATGAGGGCGGTCTTGCCTGGAACGATCCGGCGATCGGTGTCGAATGGCCGGATCTGGTTGGTGATTATCAGGGAAGTGCCAGTGCCGAAGGCTATACGCTATCTGACGGAACACCGCTGAATCTGAGTGAAAAAGATCAGAAGTGGCTGGGCGTTAAGGATACCTTTCAATTTTAACGAAAAAGACTGACTGCATTCTGATAGTGTTCATAGGTACTTTTTGTGACATGACCATTATCGGACATCAAGGCGGACAGCGGATTGCTGTCCGCCTTGGTGTTTTTATGTCAACAATTGCATATCTGTATTTTCGTCAGGGGGAGTAACCATGTGAACAGGTTGCTCTCCTTTTTCCATCTCACTGTCAATGATTCCAATGTCCTTGTAGACGATACGGATCTTCTGGGGCGAGGAGTGCGCGTGCTTCTTCGCCCTTTCCCCAATCTCAATCCGCTGGATGAACAGCCGGAGCAGTTCGGGAGTCAGCGCATCAATGGTAGTGAACCGCTTCGCCTTTTCAATGAAGGCATCCACATTGGAGACGGAATCTTTCAGCTTCTCCAACCGTGCTTTCTTCCCAGGGAGGGCTTCTTCCAGGGTTTTCTGCTCCGCATTATAATCGGCAGAAAGCATACGAAACTGCTCGTTAGTAATGCGCCCAAGCACATTGTCCTCATACAGCCGCTTGAACAGCGAGGTGAGCTCTGCGACTCTGCGTTCCATGGTATCAACTTCCTTTTGCAGGCTGTTGATTTCCTTACGCAGTTCCTGGCTGTTTTTCCGGGTGATGTAGGCTGCGAATTGCTTTTCCTTTTTCCGTGCGAAGTGGGTTACCCGCCGCAGGTCATCCAGAACGACCTGATAAAGGTCATCCTGCCGGATCTGATGGGGTGTGCAGTATTCCTTGCCTTTCTTTCCGTAGGTTCCGCACTTGAGATGGTACCATTCTTTCTTGATGGATTCCGTTCTATACAGCACCATGGCACTGCCGCAGTCTGCGCAGAATGTCAATCCCGCAAACAGATTCGGTTCATCCATATGCTTGGGTGGTCTGCGCTTATGGCTCCGTACCTCCTGCACGATATCCCATTTCTCCTGGGTGACCAACGCCGGGTGGGTATCCTTGACGATGACCTGCTCATTCTCCGGGATGGCGATGCGAGTCTTGTTCTTGAAGGAGATGGTGGTGCTTTTCATCGTGTGGGTATGCCCCAGGTACACCATGTTGCAGAGGATATGGGCGATGGAAGTTCCACTCCATGCATAGGGACGATCCATATCCTTGCCAGCAGTCATTGTTCCGTAGGTCCGGTAATTGTAGTGGGCAGGGGTGAGGATTTTCTCATCACTGAGGATTCTGGCAATCTGGCTGGGACCTTTGCCACCGGCGCAGAGATTGAAGATGTACTGCACCACCGGGGCAGTTTCTTCGTCGGGAACGATCTCCTTGCTGTCGGCTGCTTTCTTCTTGTAGCCATAGGGAGGCTTGCCGCCCAACCGTTCACCACGCTCCGCCTGCATCTTCTTGATGGCGCGAACCTTTTTGCTGGTGTCCTTGGCATGGAGCTCATTCGCCCAGTTGCGGATGGGATTGAAGTCGCTGCTGCTTTCCACCAGCGAGTCCACACCATCGTTGACCGCAATAAAGCGGATGCCCTTTTGCGGGAAGTAGATCTCCGTGTAGTAGCCTACCTGAAGGTACTCTCTGCCCAGCCGGGACATATCCTTGACGATCAGTGTCTCCACCTGTCCGGCTTCGATCATCTCGATGATTTTCTTCCAGGAGGGACGGTCGAAGTTGGTGCCAGAGTAGCCATCGTCAGCGAGGAACAGGGTGTTTTCAAATCCGCTGTCCTGTGCGTACTTCTCCAACAGGAACTTCTGATGAATGATGCTGTTGGATTCGCCAGTCCGGTCATCTTCCTGGCTGAGTCTGCCGTATAGAATGTTATATTTTGGGCTTGCCATTATCATAATTTACCTCCATTTCATGTGGGGGCAAGCCAGTACGGTACACCACAGTATACCGTACCGACTGCCACAAGTCTAGCAAAATCTCAAGCGGATTTCGCTGCTTTTTCCAGTTCGCTGTCGATGTAGGACAGCATCTTTTCGGTGGGCGTTGCGGAAGGCTCCAGG
>JAGBEM010000094.1 GCA_017936985.1 Oscillospiraceae bacterium | reverse complement strand
TAATCGTGATCCCAATTGATCAGATCAGGTTCCGGGCAATGGGCCTTGTAATCGTCAATGTGGTTGTTGGCGATATGAACAAGAGACCAGGGCACGAAGGAGGTATCACCGTGCTCGCCATAAACGTGCGCATGGACATTCCGGGGACTGATATTGAACCGCTTTGCCAGCGCGGACTGAAGACGGCTGGTATCCAGAATGGTGCCGGAGCCCAGGATCTGCCGCTCGGGCAAGCCGGAGATCTTGTGGAACACGTAGGTCAGTACGTCTACAGGGTTAGAGACGATGATATAGATGGCATCGGGAGCCGCGGCAACGATGTGAGGCGTGATCTGCTTGAGTACATCAACGTTGGTCTGAGCCAGATCCAGGCGGCTCTGACCGGGCTTGCGGGGCACACCGGAGGTAATGATAACGATGTCAGAACCGACAGCATCATCGTAATCACCGGCACGGATGATGGTGGGAGAGCCGAAGGTGGCGCCCTGATAAATATCCATGGCTTCACCCAAGGCCTTTTCTTTGTTAACATCAATGAGAACGATTTCAGAAGCGGTTCCCTGAACCATCAGGTCATTGGCAATGGTGGCACCGACACTGCCGGCACCGATAACGGTGATCTTGCTCATAAATGAAAACCTTCCTTTTTGTCAATGAATATGGATCTAATCAATCCAATTTTATCGATAGAATTATATTCAAATCTGGCGCGAATGTCAATAGTACCGCCTGCGAATTTGCCAATGCTACAAAAATCGAACAGAACTGACACGCGGTACAGTCAAAAATAACAATACTATCATATCCAATTCAGGCCTCTCTGTCAACTGTCAGGCTTTGCCAGAGAGCAATTCGGCGAAATTCGATAAATGTTTATAGCATCCTGTGCGGAAATGTGCTATAATGACCGGGCAGCGTAAGCGGCTGCGAATACAACATCATGTGAGGAATCTATGAATAACAAGGAAATCGGCGAGATCCGGCGTCATCTGCGCCGGGACCGCAGTAATATGCCGGCCATTTACGGCTGCTATGTCAATGATAACAAGGAGATCATCTCTCAGTTCCGCCAGCCTCTGGGCATCATGCCGGAGAATGAGGCGGAGAAGTATTTTGCCCTGCTCAAGCGCAGCCTTTCCGGTACCATCGGCAAGAATCTGATCGATATTACTTTCCGTACTGCCCAGGTGGCGGACAGTCCTGAGCACAAGCTGCTCATGGGTCTGCGGGAATCGGGGCTTAAGGACGAAGAAATGCTGGATGCGTTCTATAAAAAGGTAATTGAGACCGTCTCCCTGGAGGGCAATTATCTGATCCTGCTGGGCTGTGACAGCTACGACGTACCCTTTAAAAGCAAGGATGGAGAGAGCCAGAGAGACAATTCTGACGAGGTCTATACATACATCATCTGCGCCATCTGCCCGGTGAAGCAGACCAAAGCGACGCTGCACTATGTGCCGGAGGAAAAGCAGTTCCATGATGGGGCTATGAATCAGATTGTTTCCGCACCCGAGCTGGGTTTCCTGTTCCCGGCTTTTGATGACCGGGCGACCAATATCTACAACGCTCTGTACTATACCCATGATATTAAAGAAAGTCACGAAGATTTCGTGACAGCGGTGTTCAATACGCCGATCCCCAAGCCCGCGGCGGAGCAGAAAAAGTCCTTTGAAGCGCTGCTTACCAACGCATTGGATGAAGAATGCAATCTGGATGTGGTACAGACGGTTCATGACCAGATCTGCCAGCGTATTGAGCTGCACAAGGAGAGCAAGGTGCCGGAACCTCTGATGATTTCAAAGGAAGAGGTAAAGGACGTGCTGGCCTCCTGCGGTGTAACGGATCCCCATATCGCGAAATTCAGCGTGGATTATGATGAGGCATTCGGTTTTGAAGCCCAGCTTCACCCCAAAAATATCATTGATGACCGCCATTTCGAGATCCATACCCCGGATGTTTCCATCAAGGTGGCGCCGGACCGCAGTGACCTGATCGAAACACGGGTCATCGGCGGGGTGAAATATATCCTCATCAACGCGGAAGAAAATGTGGAGGTCAACGGCGTCAACATCCATATCGGCCAGCGGGAACCGGAACCGGTGTAAAAGGTATTGCTATTTTCCTTTTCTTAAAGTATAATAAAAAAAGAGGAGGGATGACAGGTGAAGTTAGAAAGAACGGTGCGTTTTCGCGTTGATTTCAAGAAGCCGTGGGCACAGTATTCTGCCGCACTGATGGGCCTGTTTATTTTCCTGCGGGCGGTATGTTTCTTTGCCTGCCGGAACATGGCGGAGGTGCCATCCGGCGAGCTTTGGCTGCATCTGATCATCCCGTTGGCTCTTGGCATTGCGTATATTGGGCTTTTGCGTGGTGCGCAGCTGAATGTGCCTGTTGTGTATGGCGGTGCCGGCGCGGCGTATTGTTTGCTGATGATCGTCTATAATCTGCAGTACGGTGCCTCTTTCGGCGTAATTTTGGCTGTCATTTGGTACATACTGGCGGCACTGGTGCTGTTAGCGACGGTGTTGGGATTTCTGCCTAATCGTTTGTATATGACCATTGCCTTTGCCGTGGCGGTGGCACTCCAGCTCCTTACCGGTCGTGCCGGCAGTTACTTGACAGAGCTGCAGATTGGTATACTGCTGCGGGAATCCTCCAATTTGTTCGGTACTGCGGCATTTGCCTGCCTGGCACCTGCCTTAGCAGGAAGGATAATTTCCGGATAATAATACTGATTCTTCGGGGCTATCGGAAACCGTCAACATGCCCAAGCAGCGGATCTTTTCCCGCTGTGCGGCACTATTTTTCCTTGAAATACAGCAATGTATTTCAAGCTTTTATAACGCACAGGCGGGACAAAAGAGCCGCCACACGCCGAAGACAACGCCGTCAGGCGGTGTCTTCTTAATAAAACGAAACCGTTTTATTAAGAATCAGTATCAGAGGTTCCCTGGTATAAAGAAACACCCTGCACCAAAGGTGCAGGGTGAAATTTTAGCCTTTCGCAAGGGAGGCGATAATATCAGCACACTTTTCGATGCCGATGACGCTGCTGTTCAGGCAGATGTCGTAATTGTCTGCCATGCCCCAGGTCTGGCCGGTATAGTGGTGGTAATTGACTCGGCGACGCTTATCCTTTTCGTTCAAGCGGGCTTCGGGGCTCTTTTCCGATTCGCCATAGAGCCGGACAATGCGGTCCGCGCGGAAGTCCATATCAGCGTGGATAAAAGCGTGGAGAATAT
>JAGBEM010000004.1 GCA_017936985.1 Oscillospiraceae bacterium | reverse complement strand
TGGATACGCGGGTCCGATTCCCGTCACCCGCTCCATAGAAATGCGCCAGTAGCTCAGCTGGATAGAGCAACTGCCTTCTAAGCAGTAGGTCGGGGGTTCGAGTCCCTCCTGGCGTGCCAACTTAGCTGGTACTTGGCGCATAAAAATAGAATATGGTGGATGTAGCACAGTTGGTTAGCGCGTCAGATTGTGGCTCTGAAGGTCGTGGGTTCGACTCCCATCATCCACCCCATAAAGTTCCGATTTCTTCGTGAAATCGGAACTTTTCTTTTATATGTGGTATCAAAAATACAGGGCATAGAACCGGCAATCCGCATCAGCTAACGGTGCTTTGTGCTCCAAAAGAGCAATCCGTTTGCATAAATCGGGTTACCATTTCTACCGTGCAAAATATCGGGAAATGCTGCTGACCCAGATTTGACCCAAACGGGAAAATTTTCAGAAGTGCCGGGTTATGGCATCCCAAGCTGAGAGGTTATCATTGCACGATATGCAAATGTATGATAATATGTTAGTAACCCGTTCAGAAAACAAGAATATGTCGAACAGAGAGGGTATATATGTTTCACAGAGAAAAATGGTACTTCATCGGTAAAGCCACTGTTTGGGATGTGCTGGGATAATCAATCAATACCCACACTACAAATCAAAAAGGAGATACCAACATGAACGAATACGAAGTTTTTATTGAAGATATCAATTCTTGCGGCGGCGAACAGTATGCAAAGAAAGAACTGATTGAAGTCGAAGCAGACAGTCCCGAGGCATATGTCAAAGAGAACGGCAGATTCCCCATTATTGACATTTCCAAAAATGCCAATGGCGACACTGTTATTACAACTGGCGATGGTAATGGCAACTTTCTAAGATACACTTTCACAGAATAATCAATTCCAATATGGTGAATAGCTTGGAAAACCTGCGCAGATTCCATCCGGGTCTGCGCAGGTTTTCTTTTTCTTTGAGGGGCTTTCTATGTCAGAGTGCCTGCTTCAGCAGGTTTCCCATCTTTGCCGCCGCCTGTTCCTGTACCTTGTTCGTGGCGTGGGTATAGGTGGCAAGGGTGAATCCGGCGCTGCTGTGACCCAGCATGCTGGATACGGTTTTCACATCGATGCCATTTTGAAGTGCCAGAGTTGCGAAGGTGTGTCTGAGATCATGGAAGCGGATGTGCTCCAGCCCGGCATCCTTAAGGATCTTCTGATGGAGCTTTACCACCGAATCGGGGTGGTACATTCCACCGCTCACCGGCGAGGGGAACAGGTAGGGATTGCCGGGGTGCTTGTCGTGTTCCTGTTTCAGAAGCTCCATGGTTTCCGGGGACAGGGCGATCTTTCGCATGGAGTTGTCGGTCTTGGGCGGCTGTACCGTCAGTGCTCCTTTGGTGCGGTAAGCCTGCTTGGAGATGGAGATCGTCATATTCGCCGTATCTACATCCGACCACAGCAGGGGTACCAGTTCTCCCTTGCGCAGGCCCGTGGTCAGTTCCAGGAAGAACATGGGAAGCAGGCCCCTTTTATCAGCGGCAGCGAGGTAGCTCCCAAGCTGCTCCTGGGTCAGCACTTTCATTTCCTTTTTCTCCGCTTTCGGCAGCTTGCACCCCATGGCCGGATTTCGCAGGATCAGCCGCTCCTCTACCGCACTGTTCAGGCAGCTTTTCAGCATATTGTGCATCCCCCGGATGTAGGAGACACTCAGCCCCGGCTGTTTGTCTTTGATTTCTTTCCGGATTCTGCCGTTTTCCCGGAGCTCGTTATACAGCCTTTGGATGTCCATCGTTTGCAGTTGATTCAGCTTGATATCACCCAGCTTGGGGCGGATGTGGGTGTCGATGAACATTTTGTAGTAGACGGCAGTGCTCTCACGAATCCTCGGCTTGGCGTAGACCTCGTACCACAAGTCCATCCACTCGCCGACCGTGTACATACCTGACCGCTTGATATCCAAATTTTCGCTTTCCGCGATGGCTTTCTTCAGTTTTTCCTTGACCTCGGCCTGGGTCTTGCCCAGGACATTCTTGATGATGGCTTTTCCGGTGACAGGGTCCGTTCCTGCGGTATACCGACCTTCCCAGCGGCCATCCTTTCTCTTTCTCAGGCTTCCTTCACCATTTGCTCGTCTTTTTGCCATTGTATCAACCTCCTTCCGTTGTGGCAGCACACACAATACCGTAATACTTGCGAAATTGCTAGTCACTAGACCTACCAAAGATTTTGGCGGAAACTACAGCATAATAGCCATAGTACCTACAATGCAAATCGGAATCCGTATTGATAGTTTTATCCCTCCTGCGAGACTGCCTTGATAGGCACCGCAGGAGGGATTTATTTGTTTATTTCGTTTTGTTAGGTGCCGCCCAGCGGCATAGGCTCTTGCCGTTTGACGGCATCGGAAATGGACTGAAAGGTTTTGGATGCTGTTCTTTACCGCAGGGAGCCCTGCGAGTTTGTGGCTGATAGACGTTTGTTCATAGAGAGAAGTCAAAATAATAACCATTTCTGTTTCAGAATTATCCTGTATTCTCCCTGGATAGACACATATGCGCCCAAAATAAACACATTCTATTGAGTTGTGCTGCTTAAGAAATTATAATATAAATACGCCGTAATTTCACATGTACGGCACAATAAAACGGAAAATTGGAGGACTAGAAAATGAAAAAGATGTTATGTGTTATGCTGAGCCTGGTTATGGTTCTGTGCCTGATGAGCGGCTGCGATTCCCTGTTTGCCGCTGGTGGCGAGACTACCGGTGCTGAGGCCGGTGGCAACGAGCCCGTTAAGCTGACGGATAAGTACACCTTTGAAGATCCCACCGATATTGAATTTGACAAGCGCTATGTGATCTATGCCGATGAGAACAGTGTTATGGTTTCTTCTGCTAAGGACTACGGTATGATCGCTGTTTACAGCATCACCTATGCCAAGGAAGATGCACCTGTATGCGGTTATGAATTTATGATCTGTGATACTGCGGAAAACGCCAAGAAGGTTATCGACCTTTATGCTACCCAGGGTACTACACTGACTGCCACGGAAGAGGATCCTACTGTTTTGTATGCAAAGTCCGATGGAGAGACCCTGGAAGCTGGTATTATGGTGTACCAGTCTTACGGTATGATCCAGGAAGCTACCGTCAGCGCATATGTGGAATTCTATGCTACCTCCATTGGCGGTACCATCCAATAAAATGCGCTGAACGGGGATGACACTTATGAAACAAAAGAAAGTTTCCCCCGGTGCCGGCAACTGGCGTGGTTTTTTTCGGCTTCTTGGTAAGATCGATCTGCCCTGGCTTGCAATTGCAGTGGCATTTGTAGTCGAAACCGTCTACAATCAGATCCTGCTGTCCCTGCCTACCACTACCGCTTCCCTTATGTCCGGCAGTTTGGAAGATTCCGCACTGCGGGATGCTGTGATCTACTACATTTCTTACGGCGTGGTAGTTACCATCGAAATGGCAATTTTAGGCACCACCTGCCGTTTGGCCGTTCGCAATGCCCGCAACAAGCTCTGGGGCGGCATGACCCGCATCCGGATGGACTACTATGACAGCCATACTCCTGCCGAGCTGACTTCTGCTGTCACCAACGATCTGGAGGAATCCGTCCGGCTGTTGGTGAGTATGATGATCGCACTGCTGCCTAGCCTGTACTATCTGGGTTCCGCAATGGCAACCATTGCGGAATATGACTGGCTGCTGGTACTGTCCGTACTGCTCCCTCTGCCGCTGCGCTATATTGAAATGGTTGTGGTGGGCCGATGGAATTACCGAACCCAGGCAGGTATCTATCAGCGCATCGGTGTGCTTACCGGTTACCTTGCAGAGCGGGTGAAGAACCTGTCGCTGATCAAGCAGTTCTGCACCGAGGAACAGGAACTGGAAAATGGCAAGACCGCATCCGAAGACCTATTCAAGGCAAATATGAGTGCCACCAAGGTCAGCAGCATCAGCAGCGGCGTTTCTACTGTTATAACTGTCTTTCAGCAGATCGTAATCGTTTTCTTCGGTGTGATTCTGCTGCAAAACGGCCGCATCGATATTAGCGAGTGGGTTGCCTTCTTTATGTTCTCTGCTACAATTTCCAGCCGGTTCATCACCTTGGTTCAGAATTGGCAGAGCCTGAAGTCCATCCAGGGCCAGGTTGCCCGGGCAGTGGAGGTCATGGAAGCACCTCAGGAGCAGACTGAGCAGGAAGCCAAAGCGGCTGCTGGTCAAGCCCCAACATCTGCAAGTGCTGCTGAGATTGCTTTTGAGAATGTTTCCTTCTCCTACGGTGAAAAGCAGGCGCTGCAAAATGTAAGCTTCACGATTCCTGCCGGCAGCATTACCGGTATTGTAGGACTGTGCGGCAGCGGTAAAACTACCATGCTGAATCTGCTGGAGCGCTTCTATGAGGCAGGAAAAGGCAAGGTTATGCTGGGTGACACGGATGTAAAGACAATGTCTTTTTCCGAACTTCGGGGCAAGTATTCCTATGTCCAGCAGGATGCAGGTGTATTCAGCGGCACTGTAAAAGAAATTCTGACCTATGGCATTCGTCGGCAAGTCTCCGATGAGGAACTGACCGCCGCTGCGCAAAGAGCAGGTGCCTGGGATTTTATCCAAACACTGCCGGCAGGGATGGAATCCCCCATAGCGGCGGACGGACAGTCCCTTTCCGGTGGCCAGAGACAACGGCTGGTACTTGCACGGGAATTCCTTCGCGGTGCGGATATTCTGCTGTTGGATGAACCGACCTCCGCATTGGATGCATCTACTGCCCAGGCGGTGGAGCAGACGATCTTCAGCATGTTCCGCGGCAAAACAGTTTTAATGATCACCCACGATATGTCGCTGCTTCATGACATGGACCAGATCCTTGTTATGAAGGACGGTGAACTTGTAGGACAGGGAACCTATGAGCAGCTGCTGACAGGCTGTCCGCTGTTCAGGGAAATGGTACGATCCCAGCAAAACAAGGAGGTGACCTGCGGATGAAAAAGCTGAAACAACGCTTTGGGCAATATGTCCGCATTTTCAAAGGAGTGAAACTTCCATGGGTCATGCTGGTGGTCGTGTTGCTGATCTACATTGTGGAATCGGAGCTGCAGCTGAAATCCACCACATTGACTGCCGATATCATTGACGGCACACAGCAGGCTATCCGTTTGGATAAGCTGGTGGATTTTATCCTGGTCATGTTAGGCACAGCAGTAGTGGGCTTTGCCTCCACATATTTAAGCAACTGGACATATCAGAAGATCAATCTGGGAGTCCGGAACAAGCTGTGGAACAAGCTGATGCATCTGCCTGCCAGATATTATGATGGAGAAAGCGGCGATACCCTGGTAAGCCGGGTCACTACCGACGCTTCCCAGAGTTATATTTACTTCCACGTGGTCATCAATCTGATCACAGCAGTCTACGCGGCGGTGGTGGCACTGCGTCAGATGCTGAAGTACAGCCCTGTGCTGACCGGGTATATGATGTTTATCGTTCCTGTGATCGCTGTCATGGGCTGGGGGTTCGGCAAGCTGAACTTTATTGCCGGTAAAAAAAACCAGGTGTCTTTCTCCCAGGCATTGGGCTATTTGGTGGAGCGGACCCGGAATTTGCGGCTGATCAAGGCTGCCCGGATGGAATATGCGGAGCAGCAGACAGCCAAAGTCCTTTTCCACAACCAGTTTAAGGCCAGCATCTGGGGCGTGTTTTCCAGCAGCAGCTCGGTTATCCTTATTGAGCTTCTGAGTGCTGCAAGTATGATCGTCACCTTTGTGGTAGGCAGAAATATGGTTACTTCCGGTGAGATCACGATCGGTAAGCTTCTGGGCTTTTACACCATTTCCGGTATGCTTGCGGTTCGGCTGATCCAGCTGATGCTCTTCTACGGGCAACTAAAGCAGGGTAACGGCCGCATGGAAAAGATCTCTGAGATCCTGGATGCTCCCGAAGAGAAGCGGGACGGAACACCGCTGGATATAGCGGACTGCGATATCATTGCGGAAGACGTAGCATTTTCCTATGATGCGCGTGCTGCATTGCAGGATGTCAGCTTCCGGATCCCCAAGGGAAAAATCACGGCGATCATAGGTTCCAACGGTGCCGGTAAGTCCACGGTGTTCAAGCTTTTGGAGCGTATGTACGACCCTGCCGAAGGCCAGATCCGTTTTGGGGACACCGATGTGCGCAGCTTTGAGCTGACTTCCTGGCGGCAGTCTTTTGCCATCGTGTCTCAGGATAAGCCTCTGCTCTCCGGTACAGTGCGGGAAAACATCCTTTACGGTGTCCGCCGCAAGGTCAGCGATGAAGAGCTGGAGCATGTCGCGAAACTTGCCAATATCTTTGATTTTGTCATGGCCACGCCCGGCGGTTTTGATGCCCAGGTGGGTGTCAACGGCAGTAATTTCTCCGGTGGCCAGCGCCAGTGCATTGCCATTGCCCGTGCCATGATGCGCAATCCTGACTATCTGCTGCTGGACGAGGCAACATCCAATCTGGATGCCAAGAGCGAGCAGATGGTCAGCCAGGCACTGAAAAATCTGATGGCGGGTCGGACCACTGTCATGATCGCCCATAACTACTCCGCCGTCCGGGACGCTGACCATATCATTGTCATGAAGGATGGCAAGGTGGAGGCAGAAGGCACTCCCGATGAGCTGATGCAGACCAACGAGTATTACCGCACCTTTGCCACAAAGGCCGGCTGACAGAATGGAGGAATACGGCAAGTGAAATCGACTGTCACAAAATTGTATGACTATACCCAGTCCGTTCTTCCGGACGAATGCCGCCTGTGGCGGATCTCAGACAAAGAGCTGCAGGCGCACCTGGAAGTCCTGTCTGAAAACCATGCTTTCGAGGCATCCGTGGACACGGTTCAGATGGGCGACAGCGTTGCCTGCCGGAGCGAGAGCGCTGAGAGCCGCTGGAACCGTCCTGTGATGCTGTTCTATCCCGGTCGTGAACTTTGTGCGCCTGAAATAGAAAATGCCTGTGTCGGCGCAAAGCTGGGGCAGAAGCGCACCGTAACCATGGAGGGAGCGGAAGTGGTGCTGACGGTGGAGCATATCCTCCGCCGGAGCAATATGCCCATTGGGGATGCCCTTGCTAAGGCAGAGGGGATCGAGGGCGTGGAAACGCTGGATGACTACCGAAAGTGGTACCGCCAGGCCAACGAGCCTACCCGGGCACTGCATGCCTCCTATCGGGGGGCCATGTTCTTGCTCCACGAGATCGCCGAAAAATCCGAGTTTCTGCTTGATGAGGAAGAAAAGCGGGCTTGGCTCACCGACCGGGTAAACCGGATCTACGATGCCCTGGTGGATGCCGGCTTTGATCCCAAGATCCCCAAGGAGGGCTTTGACTTTCTGACCGAAGAACAGGCTAAGGCAAAAATGTATGCTGAAAGCGAGCACTTCTTTGCGGAATATGTGGCACAATGCTATATGCTTGAGAAGCTTACCGGCCGCACTGTGAAGGATGTTGTGAATGAACGCCTGCCGGCATTGGCAGCAGGTGTTGGCATGACCGTAGAGGCGGTCATCAAGCAGAGCGGGGAAGCGATGATCTACGGAAAGTTTGCTTCAGAAAGCGCTATGGAAGCATTGAGCGAATACACAAAGCAATTTTTGGAGGAATGAGCTATGGCTGTATACGAAGCGACAAGCAACAATGTCGACGAGCTGCTGAAAGCAGACTATGCGGTTGTGGACTTCTACGGAGACCACTGCGGTGCCTGTGTGGTGCTGGAGCCTGTTTACAATGAGGCTTCCAATGATCTCGCAATGATCCGCTTTATCAAAGCCAATGTTGACCAGGATCGAGACTTGGGTGAGCGTTTCAGCATCAAGGCGCTGCCCACATTGCTGTTCTTCCGGAACGGCCAAGTGGTACACACCGCTGGTGGTGCCATGGACCGTAAGATGCTGAACAGCCACATCGCTAAGCTCTTGTATTAAGGAGATACCTATGGGAAGAATCCGACTGAACGAAAATCCTGATGTTGTGCGGACAGTCCGGGAGGGCTTAAAAAAGACAGGTGGCTATTGCCCCTGCCGCACAGAGCGGACGGAGGAATATAAGTGCGTATGCCAAGAGTTTAAGGACCAGTGTGCTGACCCTAACTATGAAGGCTACTGCCACTGCCTGCTGTACTACAAGGAAAAGTAACGAAAATAAGCCCGGCACACCGTGCGGTGCGCCGGGCTTAGATACCTTGTTAGATAAAATGGATACCTCTGCTGACCAGGAAGCTGCGAAGCTTTTGATACTTGTCTCGGCTTACGGGCAGACAGGTCTGATCATTCATAACGGCCTCATAGGTCTTTCCAAAAAGGGCGGACCGTACAGAGATGATATTACTTAGCGGCACCAGATAGGACTGGTGGATTCGGAAAAAACCGAAATCAGAGAAAACAGCTTCCATCTCATCCATGGTCCGCCGTACGATGTATTCATCCCCATTGGTGCAATGAAGCTTGATGACTCGCTTATCCTTACCGATATAGGAAATTTCAGAAGGAGAGAGCAATACAAAGCCGATGCTGGTATCCACAGCGATCCTCTCCCGGGAATAGTCGCTGGTGCTTGGCTGGTTGTGTGCCGCAAAGCGATCCAGGGTCTTTTTTAACCGCATCAGATCGATGGGCTTGGTTAGAAAGTCCAAAGGCTCATAGTCAAAGCTTCTGACAGCAAAATCCACATAGCCGGTCAGAAATACGTACTTCACATGGGGTTGATTGTCCCGGATGTACTCGGCAATGGAGAAACCATTGGTGTCTGGCATATCGATGTCCAGAAAAGCCAGATCGATCTTATGGGTCTTCAGAATATCCATAGTCTGGGCCGCGTTTTCGGCGCAGTGGATGTTTTCCGGCGCTACCAGCTGGGACATAGCACTGTAGGAAAGATGAAGAGAGTTCTTGTCGTCATCTACGATGAGAATGGTTGTGGGATTCATTTTGCACCTCCTTGGATGCTCATAGGGATCTTTGCCACAAAATGAATGATGTCATCGTCCATTCGGGAGTATACAACACCCCGGTAACGGCTCAGTAGATTCTGGATACTGCTCAGGCCAATACCTTCGTGACCTTCCTTGTTAGAATGTCCGGGCTTATAAATATCCTGCAGAAAGCTGGCTGTGTTTTCTTTGGGAGTCACCTTATTGGCAACATGGATGATACAGTCCTCACCACGCTTCAGGATGTACAGATGAATGCCAAAGGATTTATCCTTGTGTGTACGAACTTCATCGATCGCATTTTGCAGGAGATTACCGATAATCTTGTTGGTCTCATAAACGCTGGTGACTACATTGGACAGATCATTCTGAATATCCATATGCAACTCAATGCCGTATTCGAATGCCATGGTTCGAAAACTGAATACCAGCGCGGCGATCGCGGGATCTTTGATAGGCAAATAGGTATTCATTTCTGTGGAATCCCGCACCAGATTATCGAGGTAAGCGCGGCATTCGTCCATATCACCCTTACGGAACAGACCGGCTAAGGCTTGTACATGAAAATTATAGTCATGGCGCTGTGAACGGATGACGCTCATAAACGCCTGCATTTCATTGCGGTAATCCTGTTCTACCAGGGTTGCCAGCCGCTCCCAGCGGTATGCCACCATTAGACATGCAGCGTAAACTCCGCAACCGTAAAGTGTGCAGCTGCAAATAAAGGCACCAATGGATGCAAAGCTTTGAAGTCCGGGAACGATCAGGTAGAGGAACACGCATTCACACACTGCCATCAAACCCAGAACTACCCAGATATAACCTTTGCGAATGGTGAACCGCTCCGGGCTTTTGCTCTCAAAAAACGCCTCCCAGTCAGCAGGTGGGAAGAAACCGCGGCAGAAGAATGCCACAAGCACCAGTGCGGTGCACATGGCAGTCGATACAGGAATCGCGGCAAGAGGCTTCCATGCAGAGCTGACAAGCCAACAGTTTCCGGAAAGCAGGCAATAGGTCCCAACG
The DNA here is from genome assembly GCA_017936985.1 of Oscillospiraceae bacterium. The sequence continues at coordinate 411 of JAGBEM010000004.1, read as the reverse complement.
GACAGGAAATAGGCAAGCAAGTGGTTTTGCGGTGGCTGCTCCTTGGTCAGGGGCAGGAGAAATGCCAGCGGAAGCAGAAGTAACGGTGTAACATCAATGGCAAAGGAAAAACGTGAGAGCAGGTATGCAACACCGGTGCAGATCACAGCAGCGGGGAATATTCCCTGTAAGACGGCTGGCTTTTCACAGTGAAAGAACAGGCAGACTACCGCCCATGCAGCTGCGGTGCATATGCATATATAAAAAAGCTGCACGGAAACGTCACCTCGCAAAAACAGCAGAAAAAATACGAAATTTGATTGTATTATACAATATATCCTGCCAGAGTGCAAGAATTAACCAGAAAGGAAATTTGAAAACCATGGATAAACATGTAACCTTTTCTCCCCAGGGCGTTTGCGCCCGTGAGAT
>JAGBEM010000093.1 GCA_017936985.1 Oscillospiraceae bacterium | reverse complement strand
TATCCTCGTTAACGCTGAACACGATGGTCTTCAGATCCTTGCCAGCGGGAGCGGAGATAACGACCTTCTTGGCACCGGCGTCGATGTGAGCCTGAGCCTTAGCCTTGCTGGTGTAGAAGCCGGTGCACTCCAGCACGACGTCAACACCCAGCTCGCCCCAGGGCAGCTCGGCGGCGTTAGCCTTAGCGTAGATGGTGATCTTCTTGCCGTCAACAACGATGTTGTCCTCGCCAGCCTCGACGACATGGCCCATAGCGGCATAATTGCCCTGGGTGGAGTCGTACTTCAGCAGGTGAGCCAGCATCTTGGGGGAAGTCAGGTCGTTGATAGCGACAACCTCAAAACCCTCAGCGCCGAACATCTGACGGAAAGCCAGACGGCCAATACGGCCAAAACCATTGATAGCAACTTTAACGGACATGGTAAAATTCCTCCATTTCAAATTACTGCTGTGCAGTATGTATACAATTTTTTGCACGGGATCTTTGACCCCATACGGCTTCATTATACTATAATCAGATGGGAATGTAAAGTATCAGATTTGCACAAAAGGGGGTATTTTTTGACACGTCATTCCACATTTTGCACTATTTTCCGGCAGTTAATCTTCTCCGTAGCCCATAGGGTTGGCTTTCTGCCAGTTCCAGGAATCCCGGCACATATCGGAAAGGGTCAGCTCCGCCCTCCAGCCCAGCTTTTCTGCGCTTTTGGCAGGGTCTGCGTAGCAGGTGGCGATGTCGCCGGGGCGGCGGTCTACGATCTTGTAGGGAACGGGTACCCGGTTTACATCGATAAAAGCGTGGACCATGTCCAGTACGCTGTAGCCGGTGCCGGTGCCCAGGTTGAATACTTCGCAGCCCCGGTTTTCTGCGGCATATTTGACGGCGGCAACATGGCCTTTGGCCAAGTCGACTACATGGATGTAATCCCGGACGCCAGTGCCGTCGGGGGTGTCGTAATCGTTGCCGTAAACACTGAGCTCCTCCCGGCGGCCAACGGCCACCTGGGTGATGTAGGGCATCAGATTGTTGGGGATGCCACGGGGATCCTCGCCAATGCGGCCGGAGGCATGGGCACCAATGGGGTTAAAGTAGCGAAGCAGCACAACGCTCCAGTCCGGGTCAGCGGCAGAAATGCCGGAGAGGATCTGTTCGGTCATGTATTTGGTCCAGCCGTAGGGGTTGGTGCAGCCGCCGGTGCGGCTGGTTTCTTTCAGGGGCATTTCGTTGTCGGCGGTGTAGACGGTGGCAGAAGAAGAGAAAATGATGTTCTTCATGCCAAATTGCTTCATGACTTTGGTCAGCACCAGGGTGGAGTTTAAGTTATTATCGTAATACTCCCATGGCTTGGCGACGCTTTCACCTACGGCCTTCAGTCCGGCAAAATGGATGACGCAGCCGATCTCGTTTTCGGTGAAGATCTTAGTCAGCAGAGCTTCGTCACGGACATCGCCCTCGTAAAATTTTAGACTTTTTTCTGTAAGTTCCTGAACTCTGTCCAGGCTCTTGGCGTTGGAATTGCACAGATTATCGATAACGACTACCTCATAACCGCTTTCCAGCAGTTCCAGGCAGGTGTGGGAGCCGATATAGCCGGCACCACCGGTGACCAACACTTTCATAAAACATACCTCCGTATCCATATCTTGAGACTTTATTGTAATATTTCCTGTGAAAAAAAGCAAGACTGGAACCGGATTCCGACGGGATTTTTCTTGCTATTTTTGAATGATACAGGTATAATGTAATAAGGAATGCTATGCGCAGAGCTAAACCGCAATGAGAATGGGGGGTTCTCCATGGAGGATAAAAAGAAAATATTATTGCTGACCACCGGCGGCACCATTGCCTGCGTGCCGGGAGAGGACGGCTTGGAGCCCCATCACAGTGCGGTGATGGACCGGGAGCTGCAGCAGCTACGCACCTATTACGACATCACGGTAAAAGATGTCATGTGTCTGGATTCCTCCAACATCCGTCCAGAGGAATGGAAGCTGATCGCCCAGAGCATCTATGAAGAGCGGACAGGCTTTGACGGCGTGGTGGTTTCTCACGGCACAGATACCATGGCGTATTCCGCTTCCGCGGTGACCTTTATGCTGCCGGACATCGATCTTCCGGTGGTGTTCACCGGTTCGCAGCTGCCCCTGGCGGATGTACTTTCTGACGGCCCGGACAATTTGCGCACTGCTTTTGCTATGGCGGCATCGGGAAAACCCGGTGTGTTCCTTGCCTTTGACCGGAAGATCATGCTGGGCTGCCGGGCGGTGAAGGTAAGAGCCTCCGGTTTCTCTGCCTTTGAAAGCGTCAATGCCCGGTATGCCGGTCGCGTCAGCAACCAGGGCCTGGTGATCGATGAGTCGGTATTGCCTCGGATTTCCGGGAAAGCAAGACTGGAAAATGCTATCAGTCCCTCGGTGTTTCTGCTGAAGCTGACACCGGGACTGAATCCTGCGGTATTCGATATGCTGTCGGCACTGGGCTACAAGGGGATCGTTATCGAAGCCTTCGGCTTGGGCGGCATCAACATTTTGAGCAGAGAGCTCAAATCGATCCGCCGTCTGGTAGAAGACGGTATCAGCGTGGTGGTTACCACCCAGTGTCTGTATGACAGCTCCGACCTACGGGTCTACCAGGTGGGCAATAAGCTGCTGGAGCTGGGCGTGATCCAGGGCCGGGATATGACCACGGAGGCGGCTATGACCAAGCTGATGTGGGCCATCGGTCAGGGTATGGAACAAGATCAGATCGCAAAGCTCTTTGCCAACAGTTTGGCAGGAGAGATCACGGAAGATAAATAAACGGAAATTCGCGTCCCCTTATTACAAAAGGAGGTCAATTTATGGATACCATTTATGTTACCGGTCATCGCAATCCGGACACCGACTCCATCGTAGCCGCTATGGCTTACGCAGCTTTGCGCAATGCCCTGGGCGACCGGGAGTATGTGGCAGCCTGCCTGGGTCACGTATCCGATGAGACACAGATCGTGCTGGATCGGTTCGGTTTTGAGCCGCCTGTGCGGATCCACAGTATGTATACCCAGATCCGGGATCTGGAATTTGATACGCCTCCGGTGTTCTCCACCGCGGTCACTATGGACAGAGCCTGGGATGTGCTGGAGAAGCGCAATGTACAGGCGATCCCCGTAGCCAATGACGACGGAACATTGTACGGCATGCTGTCCCGTGACGATGTCGCAAACTACAATATGTCTTTGGTTAACGCCGGCAAGCTAAACGAAGTACCGTTGTTTAATGTGCTTTCCGTGCTGGAAGGCAAGGTGCTCAACGAAGCCGGAGAAACCATCGATGAAATTTCCGGTGAGGTGACCATCGCGTTGCCCCAGAGCCGGGAAAACCTCATGTTCCGGGATGAAAATTCTGTGGTCCTTTGCGGCCACCAGCCGGAGATGATCCGCAGGGCTTTGGAAATGAATGTGAACTGTCTGGTACTGTGCCAGGCGGAGCTTTCCGAAGAATTGCGGCAGATGCCCACCAAGACCTGTATTATCTCCACACCTTATGATGCCTACCGGGCGGCCCGGCTGATCTTCCAGTCCACCCCCATCGGGCGTGTGTGTAACAACCGGGATCTGATCTGCTTCCATCTGGAAGACCGGGTGGACGATGTTCGGGAAGCCATGCTGAAGCACCGCTATTCCTGCTATCCGGTTCTGGACGAAAATGAGATCGTCGTAGGCGTACTCAGCCGGTATCACCTGCTCCGTCCCCGGCGCAAGCGTGTAGTTCTGGTTGACCACAATGAGGTTTCCCAGTCTGTTCCCGGTCTGGATGAGGCGGAGATCTTGGAGATCATCGACCATCACCGCCTGGCGGACATCCAGACCACCAATCCCATCTATGTGCGCAACGAGCCGGTGGGCTCTACCAACACCATCATTGCCGGTATGTTCCAGGACCGAGGCCTGATGCCTTCGGAGAAGATGGCAGGTATGATGGCGGCGGCGATCATTTCCGACACGGTCATGTTCAAGTCTCCCACCTGCACCGAGCGGGACGTCCGTACCGCCGAGCGCATGGCAAGAATTGCCAATATTTCCCTGGACGAGCTGGGCAAGCAGATATTCTCTGCATCCACCGGCGGCAAGACCGCCAAGGATCTGCTGCACAGCGACTATAAGGAATTCCACATCGCCGGTCACAACCTGGCGGTGGCACAGATCACCTGCGTGGACAGCCCCAAGATGCTGGAGCGCAAGGGAGAATTCCTGGAGCTGATGCGTCAAATCGCCCAGGAGAAGGGCTTCTCCATGGTGATCCTGATGCTTACCGATGTGCTGCTGGAAGGCACGCAGATCATTTTCTTAGGCGACGAGGACGTGATCCGTCAGGGCTTCAACGTCCATCCCAAGGACAATACGGTATTCCTGCCCGGTATTATGAGCCGGAAAAAGCAGGTCATTCCCATGCTGTCCGCCCTGTGGGGCTAAAAAATCAACGGTCAAGGAGGTGGAAATATGGCGTTTGACAGTCTGCTGGGCAACGAACGGCTCAAGAGCAATCTGTGTCAGAGCCTAAAAAACGGCCGTATTTCCCACTTCTATCTGATCTCCGGGCCTGCAGGCTCCGGCAAGCACACCTTGGCGCGGCTGCTAAGCGCGGCGATCCTTTGCGGCAGCGCTGACCGTCCCTGCTGCCGGTGTGCGGTGTGCCGGAAAGTTCTGGAAAATACCCACCCCGATGTGATCACGGTAGAGGATCCGGAGCACAAAAATGTGGCGGTGAAGATCGTCCGCCAATTCCGGGAGGATGTCTTTATCCGCCCCAATGAATCGGAGTATAAGATCTATTTACTACCCCAGGAATTGGGTATCGAGGGGCAGAACACACTTCTGAAAATTCTGGAAGAGCCGCCCAAGTATGGCGTATTTATGCTGCTGACGGACAATCCGGAAAAACTGCTGCCCACCATCCGCTCCCGTTGTACAGAGCTGAAGCTGACGGCGCTGCCGGAAGATTTGCTGACGCAGGCCTTATCCCGGGAGTTTCCGCAGGCGGAGTCTGCCGCGGTGGCGGCGGCTGTTAAGCGCAGCGGCGGATTTTTGGGACAGGCAAAAACCCTCTTATCGGAGGGGGAGGATTATCCGCCCCAGACGGAAGCTTTTGCCCGGTCCTTTGCTGCCAGGGATGCCCTGGGGCTTGTGCAGACACTGGTGCCCATGGAAAAGTGGAAGCGGGATCAGCTGATCCCGGTGCTGCAGCAATGGATCGAGCTGCTGGAGGGCGCTCTGGCAGGCCGTGCAGGTGCGCCGACGATCCATACCCTGTCGGCTAAGATCGGCGCAGAGCGCAGCGGCGCGGAGCTGATGAAGGCTATTAGCGCCATCAAAAAATGTGTGGAATATGCCCAGGGGAACATTTCCCCGGCCGCTATCTGCGGCTACCTTTCCTGGGCATTAAGATAAGGAGAAAACCATGGAAGAAACAAAGAATACTGTCCAGGTGGTGGACATTCAGTTCCGCCCCGGACAGAAGGTTTATTATTTTGATCCCGGCGCACTGACGATAAAGACCGGCGATCATGTGATCATGGACACTGCCCGGGGACCGGAGTACGGCATTTGCGCCGGCGGCAATCACCTGATCCCGGAAAAGGATGTGGTCACGCCTTTGCGGCCTGTGCTGCGTATTGCCACAGCCCAGGACGAGAAGGCGGTGGAGGAAAACCGGGAAAAGGAAAAGAAAGCCTACAATGTCTGCGTGGAGAAGATCGCTGAGCAGGGGCTGGATATGCAACTGGTCAGCGCAGAATGCTCCTTTGACGGCAGCAAGATCCTGTTTTTCTTTACAGCGGATGAGCGGGTGGATTTCCGGGAGCTGGTTAAGAGTTTGGCGTCTGTGTTCCATACCCGGATCGAGCTGCGGCAGATCGGTGTCCGGGACAAGGCGAAGATGGTAGGCGGACTTGGCATCTGCGGCAGGCCCTTCTGCTGTGCCAGCTTCCTGGATGATTTCCAGCCGGTGTCCATCAAAATGGCCAAGACACAGAATTTGAGTCTGAATCCCACCAAGATCTCCGGCACCTGCGGCCGGTTGATGTGCTGCCTGAAGTACGAGCAGTTTGCCTATGAGGATCTGCTACGTACTGCGCCCAAGGCGGAGTCCTTTGTGGATACGCCGGAGGGAAGAGGCACAGTGGTGGAAGTGGATCTGCTGCGGCAGAGAGTAAAGGTTCGGCTGGAGGATCAGCCGGAGACCATTGTCACGTTTCCCAATGATGAAATTGCCGTGCTGCGCAGCGGCAAGGCAAAGAAGAACGATCCGCCGATCCCTGCAGATCTGGCGCCTATTTCCGGCAGCGGAAAGCGTGCGCGCAAGGAAGAGCCGGAGGAAGCGCCGATGCTGGATGCCATTCGGTTCCGGTATCGCAGCGAGACCGTTGTGGAAGAGCCGGAGCAGATCGTTGAAGATCCCACAGCTCAGGAGCTGGCAGTGAAAAAGAACAACCGGCATCGCCGCAATCGGGGCAAGGGTGCTAAGCCTGCACAGGAGCAACCGGTGCAGGAGCAGCCGGTAACGGCTGAGCAGTCTGCAGAAAAGCCGAAGAAGCCCGGTAATTACCGCAGGAATCATCATCGCCGCCGCAAGCCAAATCAGGGCGGCAGTCAGGCAGAATAAGGAAAGGCCACCGCGGAAAGCGGTGGCCTTCGTGTATAAATAGGAAAGATGAGAATCAGAAGAATCTCTTGCGGTTGGTGGTCAGAACCACAACAGCGCCAGCGGACAGGACAGTCATAGCAATGACGATGCCAGCAAAGCTGTCAGCGGTCTTAGCGTTGTCATCACCGGAGGAAGAGGAACCGCCGGTAGTGCCACCAGTAGTGGAGCCGCCGGTAGTGCCGCCGGTAGTGCCGCCGGTAGTGCCGCCAGTGGTGCCGCCAGTGGTGCCGCCAGTGGTGCCGCCAGTGGAGTCGCCAGCAGAGGTGTCAGCAACGCCGGTCACCAGGCCCTTGTAGATGTTGACGTTCTTGATGATGGCATGGGTAGATGCGCTGTAAGCGTAAACAGCAAGAGCCATGCAGTCGCCGGACTTGACAGTGTAGGGAGAAGCGGCGACCTTGGTCCAGTCGCTGTCCTTAGCGCCGGTGCCGGCAGTCAGGATGTAGGCGGTGTAAGTGGCCTTGGCACCGTCGAAGGTCAGGCGGACGGTGACATAGCCGTCAGAATCCTTAACAGGAGTCATAGCGCTATCCAGAACGCCCTTGATTTCGTTGCCGTCAGCATCCTTCTGGATACCACTGTTCTTTCTCATGGAGTATTCTCTGTTTTCAGCAGTCTTGGTGAAGTAGTTGCTGGTGAAGGTGTACCACTTGTTAGCAGTGGATTCCCACATACCACCGACACCAATGTAGCAGTTCTTGCCGCCGTGGGTGTTGGCACCGCCGTCATCGGAGTCCATCCAAATCTTGTAAGTCATGGTGTAGGAAGTGGTGGCATCTGCAGCCAGAGAGGGGATCTTGCCGCCCCAAATACTGCCCTGCAGCTTGCCGTCGCCGGCAACATACTTACCGTTGGCAGTGTCATCGGTCTCATAGAAACCATTGCCCTTGAATTCGATGGAGGAGCCGTCGGCGCTGGGGGTGATGTCAAAGTACTTAAAACCGGTAACGGTAGCGGGAGTGAATGCCTCGTCGCCCTTGAAGTTCACGGTGTACAGCAGGTCGCCGTCTTTAGCGGAAGCGTAGTCCTTGACAGGGGATGCGGCCATAGCGGGAACTGCCAGAGAAAACAGCACAGCCAGAGCCAACAGAGTGATGATAAGCTTTTTCATATTGGGTTCTTCCTTTCATGATTGGTTTTCGCGGGGATACATTTAAATTAAAAAATACAAGGCGCAAAGTCAAGCGGGGTGTGGATATTGTGCACAAAATCGAAACAGGTAGTTGCTTTTTTTATATGTTTTTGACAATTACAAAATTATCGGTGGTTAAATTGGGGATTTAGTGAGCTGTTGTGCAGTGCCTTGCCCCCCGCACTTGTGAGGGGGTGTCCTGGCAAATGCCAGCCCCCTCTTAAAAGCGGGGTCCGAGGACGCTGTACGCCAAATCAACAGCTCCATAAACTGAAATTTAGCAAATTTTGATTAATTTTCGTGAAAAAACAAAAAAGGGATACCAAAATGCGACGAAATGTGATATTATCATACGCGTGAAGTTATGCGTATCAGTTAGGTTTCAGTATGGCTTCAGTTTCTGCTGGTATAATGGCAGACAGAAAGTGTTGGGAGTGTGCGTATGCATATTTATGTTTTTCGCCGGCGCGAGCAGAAATATCTGCTGAATGCAGAGCAGCTGCAGGCGTTGGAACAATTGATGGCTGCGCGCATGAAGCCGGAAAAATATTGGAAAAGCGATGTGCGCAATATTTATTTCGACACCCCGGACAGGCGGATGATCCGCCGCTCCATTGAAGGCCCGGTCTACAAAGAAAAGCTCCGCCTGCGCTGCTACGGTCCGGCCGATGGCAGCAGCGAGGTGTTCCTGGAGCTGAAGAAAAAGTACAAAGGAATCGTTTACAAACGCAGAGTGTCTCTGCCGCTGGAGGAAGCTGTCAACTATATGGCCGATAAGCAGTCCTGCCTGGGCATCGGACAGATCGGAAACGAGATCGACTATGTTAAGCGGTTTTACCCGGATCTGGCGCCGGCAATGTACTTAAGCTACGACCGGTTGGCCTGGAAATCCCCGGACAGCGACCTGCGGATCACCGTGGATCGGAACATTCGTTACCGGGAAGATCCGTTGGATTTGACCGTTCCGCCCTCCGGACAAACCCTGCTGGAATCGGGGCAGGGGCTGATGGAGATCAAAACAGCGGAATCGATCCCTTTGTGGATGGTGGATTTTTTAAACCAGCACCAGATCCGCAAAACCTCTTTTTCCAAATACGGCCGCGCCTATATGCGGGAACTTGAAAGAAAACTAGAAGAAAGCCGAGGCGTTCATTATGCTTGATTATACATTTTCCAGTTTGTTTACGGTGACGGGAAGCATGACCCTGTCCGCGTTTTTGACCTGCGTGCTGGCGGCGCTGGCACTGGGCGTTGTCATGGCGCTGGTCTACACCTTCCGCAGCACATATACCCGCAGCTTTGTGGTGACGCTGGCGTTGCTGCCGGCTATCGTCTGCGTGGTCATCATGATGGTAGGCGGAAATCTGGGTGCCGGTGTGGCGGTTGCAGGTACTTTCTCCCTGATCCGTTTCCGCAGTGTGCCGGGTACAGCGAAGGAAATCTGCGCGATCTTCCTTTCCATGGCCGTTGGCTTGGCTTGCGGTATGGGCTATCCGGTGTTTGCGGCTGTGTTTGCAGTGCTGATGTGCATGGTGATCCTGCTGCTGACGGTACTGAACTTTGGCGGTCATAAGAATACGCAGCTGCGCAAGGTGCTACGGATCACTGTGCCGGAAGATCTGGATTATACCGGCGTGTTTGACGATCTTCTGAGCAAGTATACTTCGCAAGCGGAGCTAATTGCCGTGAAGACTACGAATCTGGGTAGCCTGAACCGGCTGACCTATGCGCTGGTTCTGAAAAAGGCAGGCACAGAGAAGGCACTGATCGACGAACTGCGCTGCCGCAACGGCAACCTGGAGATCAGTATTTCCGTGCAGACCCAGGATGAGCGGGAGCTGTAATCACAAAGAATGAACAGGGGCGTGTGTATCACGCTCCTGTTTTTTGCTTTCAGTTTGCTTTCAGCTTGGATGTGTACTATAATATAAAAGACGCGCAAGGAGGCACATTCATGAAGATTTTGCTGATCGAGGACGACAAAATGCTGTCGGATTCTCTCAAAACATTGCTGCAGGGCAAAGGCTTTGAGGTGGAGGCTGTCTATGACGGCGATACAGGCGCGGAGTATGCGGAGTTGGGCATTTATGATCTGCTGATCCTGGACATTATGATGCCCGGACTTAACGGCTATCAGGTTGCCCGGCAAGTCCGCGGCAAACGGTGCTCTGTGCCGATTTTGATGCTGACAGCCCGGTCGGATCTGATGGATAGAATTGAGGGGTTGAATGCCGGCGCGGATTACTACTTAACGAAACCCTTTGACGCCCGGGAATTGCTTGCTTGCATCAACGCGTTGCTGCGACGCCAGGGAAATCAAGTGGATCAAATGGCCTTTGGAAATACAGAGCTGGATCTTTCTACCGGGATCTTACATTGCGGTGACCGATCTGTTCGGCTGTCGGCAAAGGAATTTGACATTATGCGGCTGTTGCTGCAGAGCGGAAACCGAAATCTTTCCAAGGAAGTGCTGCTGAGCCGGGTGTGGGGCTTTGACTCCAACGCGGTGGAGAACCATGTGGAGGTCTATGTGGGCTTTTTGCGAAAGAAGCTCCGGGCCATTGGCTCCAATATCCGCATTGAGGCGGTGCGACGGTTGGGTTATCACTTGGAGGTGCAGAAAGAATGATCAAAAAACTGCGGCGCAAGCTGGTGCTGATCAATATGGCGTTGGTGCTGCTGATGCTGGCGGTGATTTTTGGGTTGGTGTACCATTTTACCAGCACCGGTCTGGCGGAGGCTGCGACCGCTTCCTTGAAAAGCGCTGCGGTTTCTCAGTTTCAACCGGGGCGGCCCGGGGATATGCCTCAGGAACAGTCCCATTTGTGCTTTGTACTGGAAATGCTGCCCCATGGGGAGCTGAAAGCAAAGGGGAGCATTTTCTTTGACCTGACCGACGAACAAATGCTGAGGGAGCTTTATATCCAGGCGGTGGCGGACGGACAGGAAACTGGGGTGCTCCGGGACTATAATTTGCGGTACTATCGCACCGGAAGCAGGATCGCCTTTATGGACGTGACTTCCCAGCGGCAAACCTTGCGGAATTTGGTGGAAAACTGTGTGATCATCGGTATCATTGCATTGGGAGGATTTTTTCTGATCAGTGTGTGGCTGGCCCATTGGTCCGTACGACCGGTGGCGGAAGCATGGAAACAGCAGCGGCAGTTTGTGGCGGATGCTTCCCACGAGCTGAAAACACCGCTGACGGTGATCCTGACAAATGCGGAACTTTTACAGGAGACGCATTATGAGCCGGAGGAAAAAAGGCGGTTTGCGGACAGTATTTTGACCAAAGCCCGGCAGATGCGGTCATTGGTGGAAAGTATGTTGGAGTTGGCACAGGCAGACAATGGCCAGGTGGCAGCAGCGCATCAGCGATTGGAATACAGCGCACTGGTGCAGGATGCTGTGATGGAGTTTGAGCCGGTGTATTTTGAACGGGGCTTGACTCTGGAAAGCCGGATAGAGCCGGGTATTGGCATTTTTGGAAGTCAGCAGCATCTGATGCAGGTGGTGCAGATATTGCTGGACAATGGGCAAAAATATTCCCAAGCTGGCGGCACGGCATGGCTGACGCTGACCCGGCAGGGCAAGCGTAGTCTGCTGACCATGACCACACCGGGACAGACGCTGACACAGGAGCAGTGCCGGGATGTGTTTAAGCGATTTTACCGGGTGGATGCCGCCCGGAGCAGCGATGGCAGTTACGGTTTGGGTCTTTCCATTGCCCATAGGATCGTGACGGAGCATGGCGGAAAAATCTGGGCCCAGGGAAATGACGGCTGGAACAGCTTTTTTGTGCTGCTGCCGGAGTAGAATAAACGGAAAGATGACATGGGATTTAACGCGCAGGAAAATGTGTTACTTTCTTGTTTCCGAACAAGAAAGTAACCAAAGAAGTCGGCTTAAGAGGCACTAGAGTCGCGCTACCGCGCGCCAAGTGCGTCCTCTTAAGAATCTCCCGCTGCGCACTGACGATAATTGCAGAAATAATGGCGATGCGCCACGGGAGAGCTACATAGGAGAGGGTGGTGCTCCGCGCAGCGAATCTTCAATTAATGATTGCCGGGGGCAATCGCTCCTCTACTATTGTACCTGCCGCGCGGGAGCGCGGCATTAACGCCTCTCCTATGTCGGCTTCTTTT
>JAGBEM010000092.1 GCA_017936985.1 Oscillospiraceae bacterium | reverse complement strand
GCGGCGCGGGAGGCACTGAGCATAACCTCCAATACCGAAAGGTTTATGGCCTTCCTGCACACCGCCGCAAACAACTACAAGTACGACTTCAAGGAACAGCTGCTGATTCACGCACAGAAACCGGATGCAACCGCCTGTGCGGAGATCGACACATGGAACAAGCTGGGTAGATGGGTAAATGCTGGCACAAGAGGTATTGCCCTTTTGGTGGACCGGGATGTGCCCTACAAACTGCGCTATGTGTTCGATCTGTCCGATACCAACAGCAGAGCAGGCAGAGAGGTCAACCTTTGGCAGCTGCAGGATCGTTATCTGGATGATGTGAAAGAGGCCCTGAGTAATAGCTTCGGTGAAGCGACAGATACCGGCGACTTTCGGAGTTTCCTCATGCAGATTGCGGAGTATGCAGTCAATGACAATCTGGACGACTATATTGCCACCTTAACTGCGGTAAAGGGCAACAGCCTTTTGGAAGAACTGGACGAACTGAACACAAAGCAGTGGCTTCGTCAAACTCTGATAAGCAGTGTTGGCTATATGCTGATGACCCGCTGCGGACTGGATGCAAATGAACTCTATACCTTTGAGGACTTTGCCCATGTGCTGGACTTTAACACCCACGAAACCATCGGTGTCCTTGGCGTTGCTGCCAGCGACATTTCTGAAATGGTGCTTCGCGAGATCGAAGTGACGGTCCGCGCTATGCAGAGGGAGGAAAAATCCAAAGCTCGCACATTTGCCAACAGAGAAGAAAACCGCTATCATGAGGACAGAAAAAAACAAACCGAAAGGAGAACAGACCATGAAACTGACCTATACAACGCAGGGCGACTATCTGCTCCCGAACCTGGAAGTACCGGAGGCACCGAAGGTGGGCAAGTATGGAATGCTGCGGCGCAGCTTCCTGCTGAACCACAGGAAAGCACAGTACACCGGGATGATGTTGGCGGACAAGCTGAACGCACATCTGGAGGAAGTGGACCGGCAGGCCAACGAGATGTTGGAGAAGCTGCTGCAGAAGTTGTCCAAGGAACAGGGCGTGACGGAGGAGCTGAAAGCGAAGGATCAGATGTTGTGGGTCCAGCTGATGAACAACCTCCGGCAAGCAGCCGAGGAGACAGTTCTGGCGGAAGTGGTTTACAGCTAAGTGGACGGAACGGAAACTTCGTCCATGATGTTGAGTATTTCCATCAAGACCAAGAGAAAAATGAATTACTCCGCACCTGTGAAAAGCTAAGAAATCACCGAGTAGAAATTGCCGCATTCTTCGCGTCCAATCCGGACACAGAGGAACGCGGCAATTTTATTAAGGGTTTCTTTGATAACACTTTCATTGAACAGATCCTCAGTAATGGTCAGCGGGCCGGTTATCGAGCCTATGACGATATGTTCCACATGTGGCGAGGCTCCTACCCCAGCCGGGAACGGGAAGTCTATTACCGTTGGTCTACCGTTGCACGGCACATTGAAGGTATGCCGTTACTGGACACATGGCTGGCACCGGATGAAGTTTTCCTGCCCACCGAGGAAATGCAGAAAGCGAAGATCCTCCGTGGAGAGTTCAAAGATGGAACCGGTTTTGACTTTCCCCAAGCTGCCATTGACTATGTAATCTGCTACGGTAGCAGCTATGAAAATGGGAAGCTTGCCATTTATGAGCAGTTCATGCAGAACAAGACTGCGAAAGAAAACATCGAGTTTTTGAAAAAGGCTTATGGCTGGGGCGGTCATTCCGATGCCATTCCCGGAAGTGGATTATGGGAAAACCATGACGGAAAAGGCATTAGTGTTTCCCGGTATGATTCAGAAACCCAGGATACGGCGGAAGTTCTTCTGACATGGCCCATGGTGGAAAAGCGCATCCGGGAACTAATCGCCGCTGACCGATATCTGACCCCAAAGCAGAAAGCTGCATATCCTGCCTATCTGCGTAACAAGGCAGTTATGGAAGAACGACACAAACTGGTGGAAGAGTTCCGGTCCATCATCTACGACCATAACGACTTTTGGGAGCAAATGGGCGAAAAGGATCGGTGTTTTTATCTCTATCCGCTTTCTCAGTGTTGGTCTGCATTTGGACAGGGCGAAAAGACAACCCGGCTGGCGCAGGGTGATGTGTTTGTCCTGCCTGCAATGCGGGAAGCTATGGAACAGGTCATTGCCGCCAATGCCCATCATGTAGACCGAGCAAAGGCGATGCTGGAAAAGCTCAACGGCGAGATCGCCCGTCCCATGGAGCCAACCTACGATGAACTGAATCCGCCGCCCCCGCCTCCAAAAGAGTACAAGCTGTCCTTGGGCGATCCTCTGTATATCGGTGCCCAGCAGTATGAACTGCTTTCCTTGGGTGACGAGGAAGTAACTCTCTATGACCCCACATTCCCTCTGTTCCATAAAACATTTCCCCGGCAGGAGTTCTTTGACTTGCTGAAAGAGAACCCCATGAATGATAAGTACCTCCGGGAAGTGGAAGCTGTACCGGAGGCAGAAGCACCCGCTGGCGATGTCCCCTTCGATGTGGAAGTGGAACGGCAGCTGGCAGAGGAAGCAGCGGCGAAAGAAAGCGCCGATCAACAGAGCGCAGCACCGACCACACAACTGCCTTTCATGGAATACAACGATGTGAAAGCAGCGCATCCCGAT
>JAGBEM010000091.1 GCA_017936985.1 Oscillospiraceae bacterium | reverse complement strand
GCCAGACCATGAATCCCAGCACCCAGGATATTCTGGAGGTGGTCAACCAGGTTCCTGCGGAAACTGTGTATGTGCTGCCCAACAATAAGAACATCATTATGGCTGCGGAGCAGGTCAATGCACTGACTCCCAAGAATGTGATCGTGATCCCCAGCAAGACGGTTCCCCAGGGTATCACCGCTATGCTCAGCTTTAATCCCGAGGGTGAGAACGAGGAAAATGTGGCGGCTATGACTGAGGCTCTGGCTACGGTAGATACCATGCAGATCACCTATGCTGCCCGGAACTCTGATTTTGACGGATTTATGATCCACGAGGGTGACTATCTGGCACTGTACGGCAGCGCCCTGTTTGGCACCAGCAAGGACATTAAGGTCCTGCTGAAGTCCCTGGCAGAAAAGGTCCGGGATGAGGGCAAGGAGTATATTACCATCTACTACGGTGCAGACGTGAAGGAAAAGTATGCTCAAAAGGCAGCGGACATCTTCGCGGAGATTTGCCCCGATGCAGATGTAAATCTCTTGAGCGGCGGTCAGCCTGTTTACTACTATCTGATCTCTGCAGAATAATGCTTTTTTGCCAGCCCACTGCCCTTAGGGCAGTGGGCTGCTTATATTTCCCGATCCTTTGCATAAGCTAATTTGAAGCTTATGAAAGGAGGGGGCCTATGGACTTTCCCAAGGGTGGACTCATTGGCAAGGCAGTGGGATTTTTTCGCCAAGTGCAGAAAATGCGCATTTCCAGCCATGCGGCCAATGCTGGGTATTTTATCGTTATGTCAGTGTTTCCGGCGCTGCTGCTGATCTTAAGCCTTCTGCGTTATACACCGCTGGATGCTCAGGACCTTTTGTCGCTGCTGGAGGGCTTTCTGCCCCAGGCGTTGATGAATACGGTAGAACGGGTGGTCGTGAGCACCTATGCCCATACCTCCACTGCGGTGATCTCGGTGTCAGCCATCGGTACGCTGTGGTCTGCCAGCCGGGGGATCTACGGCCTGATGGCCGGCTTGAATGAAATTTACGATTCGCCGGAAAGCCGGGGCTATTTCCAAACCCGGCTGTTATGTATGCTGTACACATTTCTGTTCTTGCTGGTGCTGCTGGTGACGTTGGTGTTAGGTGTCTTTGGAGATGGAATTCTGCAACTGCTACCTCCGGCCAGCGGGGGCTTGGGCATCCTTTTGACAGAAGTAATCGACCTGCGGTTCTTTTTGATGCTGTTTTTGCAGACGGCATTGTTTAGTGCTATGTTTATCGTCTTGCCAAACCGGCGTAACGGCTTTCGGGAAAGCCTTCCCGGGGCGGTGCTGGCATCGGCGGGGTGGCTGATCTTTACCCAGCTGTTCTCTTTTTATGTGGAGCATTTTTCTGGCTATGCCAATATTTACGGCAGTGTTTACGCGGTGGCGCTTTCTATGCTGTGGCTGTACTGCTGTATGTCCATCGTGTTCTGCGGCGGTGCATTGAATAAGCTGCTGGCGGATAAATAAATTTGTGTTATTTTTGTAAAATTTTTCTGTGTTTACGCTCTGTTCACAACCGGGAAATAGGATAATAGGAGGGGGGATCTGTATGTTTGGATTTATAACAGCGAATATCAAAGAATTGACAACAACCCAAAAGGACAGGTATCATGCAGTGTACTGCGGCATCTGCCGGCAGATCCGGGATCGGTCCTCCCAACTGTGCCGACTGGGGCTGAGCTATGACATGGCCTTTCTGGCGCTACTGCATATGAGTTTGTATGAGCCGGAGGAAACCTCCGGAACGAGGGCCTGCGCCCTGCACCCCATCCGCCCCAGACCCTGGACGGATAATGTGTGCATCCAATATGCCGCAGACATGAATGTGGCACTGGCTTACTACAAAGCTGCGGACGACTGGCAAGATGACGGCCATCTGCGCGCAAAACTGATGAGCGGCGTATTTGGGAAGAATTACAAAGCCATTGAAAGCAGATGTCCCCGGCAGTGCGAGGCCATCCGGGCCTGCATTGAGCAGTTAAGCAGTCTGGAAAAGGAAAACTGTGACAATCCGGACGAGCCTGCCAACTGTTTTGGTGCGCTTATGAGTGAGCTGCTGGTATACAAAGAAGATCTGTGGGCGCCAACTTTACGCAAGATGGGTATGGCCTTGGGCAGATTCATTTATTTGGCAGACGCGGCGGTGGATTACCGCCGTGACAAGCGAAAAGGCAAGTATAATCCTTACCTTGCTATGGGTGAGGAAGAAAATTGGCCTTGTTGGGAGCAATATCTGGTGCTTGCCATGGCAAAATGCACGGAAGAATTTGAGCGGCTTCCTCTGGTGCAGGACAAGCAGATCCTGGACAACATCCTGTACAGCGGTGTGTGGTGCAGCTTCAGAGGAAAGAAAAAGGAAGAGGAGGACGGGAAATGATCAGCGATCCTTATAAGGTTCTTGGCGTCAGCCCCGATGCCTCGGACGAAGAGATCAAGCAGGCGTATCGCCGTCTGGCGAAGAAATACCACCCGGACTTAAATCCCGGGGATGAAGAGGCTGCTAAGAAAATGCAGCAGGTCAATGCTGCCTATGAGCAGATCAAAAATCCGGAAAAGGCATCCTCCGGGCAGGACCGTTCCTATGGCGGCTACGGTGGTTACGGCTACGATCCCTTTGGCGGTTATGGGAGCTATCAAGGCTACGGCGAGCAGAATACAGACGATCAGTATCAGCGGGCCGCCTACCAATATATCCGCATGGGTCGATATAACGAAGCGCGGAATATCTTAAGCAACAGCACACAGCGTAATGCTCGGTGGTATTATCTCAGCGCTTTGGCGAATGACGGTATGGGCAATCAGGTCACCGCTCTGGAACATATTCGCAGGGCTGTGAGCATGGAGCCGGACAATGGGCTGTACCTGCGTACGCTGCGTAGCATCGAAAATGGCGGCGCAGCCTACCGGGAGCACGCGGAAGGTTACCGTGGCTTCAGTATGCGTGGCTCTCCCTGCGGCAATCTTCTGCTTTGCTGGTTTGCCCAGCTGTTTTGCTGTGGCGGGCGGGGCTTCTGCTGCTGAAAAGTTCCAATATCTGTTACTTGACTTTGATACTTGTCCGTGGTAGGATAGGTAAGACAACTGGATAGAAGTTCCGTGGCAAATGGGGCGAAGAACCTTATTTGCTGAACAAGATAACCGGGTGTGAATCCCGGACGGTACCGCCGCTGTATGTGTTAGTGGCATGGGCATGACGAAAGTCAGTCACTGGATATTTCCGGGAAGGCCGCCCATGGCGTAATGTCCCCAGCATTGCAAAACACGAGTCAGAAGACCTACGGAATGGACTTTTCCCCCTTCTCTGCGCGATTACAGAGAGGTGCGTTTGTCGCAGAAAAACGGCTGCGGCACCAAGTTTTTGGTGCCGCAGTTTTCGTATTTTAGGAGGTAAAATTTATGAAGAAAACCAAAAAGATCCTGTCCTGCCTGCTTGCAGTCCTGATCCTTGCCGGGACCATGATGTTAGCTGGCTGCAAAAGTGAGCCGTTAGTCATTAAGGATTCCGACACGTATATCGTGATCAAAACCACCCAGGAAGCCGTGGGTGACAAAACAGATATGCTTCTGATCGAGTATATGGAAACACTCAAGGAAAAAGGCCAGCTGGAGTTTAAAGTGGAAAACGGCATGATCACATCCATCAATGGCATTGATAATCCTGCGGATTTCAGCAGCTGCTGGATGCTCTATACCAGTGACGAAGCCAACGCCAATGCTTCCTGGGGCACCGTGGAATATGAAGGTAAGCAATACGGCTCCGCCGTTTCGGGTGCGGAAACGCTGAAAATCAAGGCTGATCAGCTGTATATTTGGGTATATAAATCCTTTTAATCAATGAACAAGACAAAATTTATCGTACGTGTGGCAATGTGCGTTGCACTGCTGATCGGCGGCCAATTGGTGCTCAGCAGTATATCCGGCATTGAGATAGTAACCGCGATGATGCTTTGCTTTTGCTTTTCTTACGGTATCCGGCACGGTATCGCGATCGCAACCACATTTTCCTTGCTGCGGTGTTTTCTTTTCGGATTTCAAGTCAATGTAATTGTGCTGTATCTGATCTACTATAACCTGTTTGCGGTGTTTTTCGGTTGGCTGGGAGCGCGTTTTTCTGGGGAAACGTCTCCGCTGAAAACGGTTATCGTTGTGGTATCCGCTGTGGTATTTACCGTTTTCTTTACATTGCTTGATGATATCATAACGCCGCTTATATTTGGGTTTCATTCCAATGCAGCCCTTGCCTATTTTTTAGGTTCACTGCACGCGGTGATTCCGCAGTCGATATGCACTGTGGTAACGGTTACGGTATGTTTCCATCCACTGACCAAGGTAATCAAAAAAATTAACTTCTAAAAAACAGAGGGGAGCATTGCTCCCCTCTGTTTTTATACCTCTTTGTACATGGCGCCGGCATCGTCCTTGCGGACAGTTTCGGCGATCTGCAGGACCTCTACCGCTACGGTCTTGGGACCCATGGTGATCTCAATGCGGTCACCGATCTTCACTTCGTAGCTGGCCTTAACCACACGGCCATTGACGCTGATCCGCCCGTTGTCGCAGGCTTCATTGGCGATGGTGCGACGCTTGATCAGCCGGGAGACCTTCAGATATTTGTCAAGCCGCATAAATTACTTCTTGACAGCGTCCTTCAGAGCCTTGCTGGCCTTGAAAGCGGGAACGCGGGAAGCAGGAATCTCGACGGTTTCCTTGGTGTGGGGGTTACGGCCAACGCGAGCTTCACGGTTGCGGACTTCGAAAATGCCAAAGCCGGACAGAGCGACCTTGTCACCGGCGACCAGGGCAGCGGTGATGGCGTCGATAGCAGCATTTACAACGCGCTCGGCATCCTTCTTGGTAACGCCGGCGTTCTGAGCAGTGGCGGTGATGAGTTCGGTTTTATTCATAGTTTAAAAATCCCCTTTGATTTTATTTGATTTCCACGGTCTAAATTACCATATTCCCAACAAAAAATCAAGAATTATTTTACAAATGCAGTAAATTTGCAATTTTTTCGCCCTTTGGGAGAAGCAAGCAGTCGTCCCGGGTAATGGCCTTAAATTTGACTGCGGCAAAAACATACACCAAAACGCCAATGGCGATGGGTACGCCGCAGGCGATGATCCGGCTGATACCCGCACCCAAAAGTGCGGTCAGGCCATACCAGGTGCCGTAGGTGGCAATGCCCATAACGGCGGCGGCAGCTACGGAGCGTAGCATATTGCGCACGATCCCTGGGGTCTGGGGAAGCACACGGCGCATGGTGATCAGATTCAGCACAGTGATGCAGATATAGCACAGCAGGCTTCCAATGGGAGTGCCCAAGATGCCGATCTGGGGATTTCCGGTGAGGATAAACACAGCTACCAGCTTCACGATGCCGCCGATAAACATATTGATTACCGGTAGATTTACATGGCCGTGGGCCTGCATGATGGCGTTAGTCAGCAGAACGGTGGCATTGAACACGATGCAGATACCCAAAACCATCATCAGAGAGGTGGCAAGGGCCAGCTTTTCGCCGCTGTAGCCGCCCAGCAGGGCGGTAACAGGTTCTGCCAATACCGCAAGTCCCACGGCGCACGGGGCACTCATCAGCGCGGTGACCCGTGCGGCGGATTCCTCCGTTGCCTTGGCGGCTGCGTGATCTTTCAGCGTCAACTGCGAGGTAATGGCAGGAATGATGCTGATGGTAATGGGGGTAATGAATGCGCAGGGCATATTGAAGATCTTCTGGGTGAAGTTGTAGATGCCTTTCTGCACATCCGCCTGGGTCTGGGTCATGGTTTGCAGCAGCTGGCTCATGTAGATCTTGGTTTCCAGGACGGTAAGGATCTGTAGACCGGCAGAGCCGATGGTGATGGGGATGGCGATAGCCAGCAGCCCCTTGGCAATATCTTTTCCGGAAGAAACCTCCTCAGAGGTAGCGGGAATGTCCTTATAAGCCTTGCGGAAGCAGTGGTTTAGATAGAAAGAAGAAACCAGACAGCTCATGGTCACGCCGAAAATGGCACCACCGGCGGCCAGAGAAAGGCTTTTGGTATAATACAGAACCAGAACTGCAGCGGAAAGTCCAACCGCCAGTTTGACGATTGCCTCCAGCACCTGACTGGTGGAGGTGGGCTTCATGTTGCTCTGTCCTTGGAAGAAGCCCCGGTAGGTGCTCATCAGACAGATCAAAAAGCAGCAGGGGCCCAGGATGCCGATGGCAGCCCAGGCATCGGGCTGTTCCTGAAAGGCGGCAAGCTGCTTACAGAAAAGGGTCATCAACAGCGCGCCAATCAGACCCAGCGTCAGGAAGATCGTCCGGGATACGGTGTAGATCTTGCGCACCTGCCGGTAATGGCCCAGGGAGCTTGCCTGGGAGATCATCCGGCTCATAGCCACCGGCAGACCGGCGGTGGAGATCAGAAGCAGCAGGGTGTAGATCTCGTAGGCGGTGTTGTAATAACCAAAGCCCTGATCGCCGATAATGGCCTTGAGGGGGATGGAGTAGAAGGCACCGATGACTTTCACGATGGCTGTGGACAGCGCCAGTAGCATGGTGCCGTGGAGGAAGGATTGCTTTTTATATGATTCAGACATAGCGTTCACTCCTTATCGGCGGCAAACAGGTGGGGAATGGCGTAGGACGACAGCTCTTCCACAACGGATTTCAGATCGATGGTGGGGAACTGTCCATTCTGATAGAGGATCTTGCCGCCAACCATGGTCATGGCCACATCGCCGCCCTTGGTGCTGAAGGTCAGTGCGTTTAGCACATTGTGGCAGGGCATCAGATGGGGCGCAGAGAAGTCCACCAGGCACAGGTCGGCGTCATAGCCTTCCTTGATCATGCCACAGCTTTCTGCACGGCCCTGGGCTCTGGCACCGCAGACAGTTGCCATCATCAGCGCGGCGGAAGCAGGCAGAGCGGCGCTGTCACCGGCGGTGCTGCGGACAGACAAGGCGATGGCGCGCATCACTTCAAACATATCCAGATTACCACATTCAATAACACCGCCGGTTCCCAAAGCCACATTCATACCGGCTTTGACGCAGTCCAGCACCGGGGTGATGGGCTGACCGGCTTTAGCTGCTTCCATAGGCAGAGCTACGGCGGTGGTTTTTTTCTTGCCAAGGAGCTTTTGCTCTTCGGAAGACAAACAGGCACAACCGGCAGCGGTGACGGGCATATTGAAAATACCGTGACAGGAAAGCAGTTCTGCAGGGCCCAGACCGGTACGGTCCAGGCAGGAATCCATTTCGTTCTGGGTTTGGGCAAGGTGCAGCTGCATACCTAGCTTCTGCTCAGAAGCGTAGCCCGCAAGACCTTCCCAGAGCTTGTGGTTGCTGGTGTATTCGGCGTAAATGCCGGCGTCGATCTTGATCCGGCCGTTGTCATGGCCGTGCCACTTTTCCACAACGCGGCGCAGTTCTGCGCACTGTTCATCCGTTTCAAAATCAAAATCTTCATTTTCGTCGATAAAGCGGTAGGCAGACAGCGCGATATTAGCCTTGATACCGCTTTCTGCCACAGCCTCGGCAGTGGCATCCGGGAAATAGTAAAGGTCAGATACGCTGGTCACACCGAAGCGAAGGCTTTCCGCAATGCCCATAAGGGCCGCGGCCTTGGCGCTGCGCCGATCCATCTTGGCTTCCAACTTCAGCTGTGTCTGCAGCGCTTCCGTGGTAGAAAGATCATCGCAGTAGCTGCGAAGTGCGGTGGTCGCCAAATGGGTGTGGCAGTTCATAAGACCGGGAATCAGCACCATGCCGGTGCCGTCAATAATAGTCTGGGGCTGCTCAGCCGGTGCGGATTTGCCGATATAGGAGATCTTTCCCCCGGCGATGCCTAAGTATGCGCCGAAGAGGACTTCCATCCGCTCGTTCATGGTCACAATGGTGACATTGGAAATTAAAGTATCCAATTCAGATACCACCTTTCATTAACGCAAACAGTTCTTCTTTGTCGCGAAGAACTGCAGGGAGCATTTCGATGTACTGCTCCGGGAATTTTGGGTTGTGGAACCGCTGGAGGTGACCGTCCGGCAAATTTACCTTGTTCATGCCGCCGCCACCCAAGGACACAATGGAGTGAAGCTCTTCCATCATGTAGATGTTATACAGGCAGTCCTTGCCGCCTAAGCTCCAGCCTACATTTTCAAAGGAGCCGGACATATATTTCTGCCGGTACAGGTAATAGGGTTTGTAGCTGAGGTTTCGCAGGGTTTCCGAGGCGTAATCCACCATCCGGGTCACTTCTTCGGCTGAGGACAGGCTGCCCCGCTTTTCAAACAGATCTGCGCCCTTTTTTAGTGCTAGGGTATGGACGGTGATGTTGGCAGGGGAAAGGGTCGCTACAGTGTCCAGAGAATGCTGAAAACCGGCAAAATCGTCGGTGGGAAGACCGGCAATGAGATCCATGTTGATGGCGTCAAAACCAGCATCCTCAGCCCAGCGGTAGGCTTGCAGCACATCGGCACTGGTATGGGGTCGTCCGCAGGCACGAAGAACACTGTCCACCATGGTCTGGGGATTGATGCTCATCCGGTCAGCCCCGTGGTCTCGGATGGCTTTCAGCTTTTCAGCGCTGAGAGTGTCCGGTCGTCCACCTTCAACGGTAAATTCGATGCAGCGCCGTAGGTCGAAAGAATCCCGGATGGTATCCAGCAGCAAAGCAATTTGCGCTGTGGACAGGGTGGTAGGGGTGCCGCCGCCTATGTAAATGGTACGCACCGTTTTCCCGGAATTTGCCAGAAGGCTGCCGGTAACTTTGATCTCCTGCAAAAGGGCATTCAGGTAGGGTTCAAGAAGCTCTGTCCGCTTACCGATGGTGCGGCTGACAAAGCTGCAATAGCTGCACCGGGTGGGGCAGAAGGGGATACCTACATACAAAGAAATGTCATTTTCAGACATTTGCTTTGCCGCGGCTACGGTGGAAACGGAACAGTCCACAGCCAGTGCCCGGCGCTTTGGGGTCACATAGTAAATATCCTTCAGCAGCTTGTCTGCGGATCGGACAGTGCCGCCCTCCAAAAGGTGCTTTGTGGTGATCTTGGTAGGCCGGACACCGGCCAGGGCGCCCCAGGCAGGCAGCTTGGGCAGCAGCCGGATGGCGGCCTGGTAGTAGCACTGCTGCAAAAGCCGCCGGCGCAGCCGAACGGTCTCATCTGCCGCTTTCAGCCGCCGGCGGACGGTAACGGTTGCGCCGTCCTTTGCAATTGTGGTGACGGCTGTGAGCCAGGTTGTGCCCCGATGCAGTGCGGAGATGGCCTCGCCCTGATCGGCAAGATCAAAAAGCGCCATCTGCAATTGCTCTACGGCATACCGGTCGTCGTGGCCGATGAGTGTCAGATTCATGAATTTACCTCAAATAAGAGTTGTACCGCTTTTCGCTGGCCAGATTCGTGCTTTCTCCGTGGCCGGGGTAGACAGTATAGTCTTGATCGATGGCAGCAAGGCGGTGCAATGATTCGGTGATGGTGGCCCAACTGCCGCCGGGCAGGTCTGTCCGTCCGCAGGAACCGGCGAACAGCGTGTCGCCGGAAAACAGCGCATTGCCGCACAGGAAGCATACAGAACCATAGGTGTGTCCGGGGGTGGCCATGACCGTAAAGTCCAACCCACCGGCGTGGATGGATTCGCCGTCCTCGCAGAAGCAAACCTCTGTAAAATCGCAGTTTGCAATAGGGTAGAGGTAGGCGGTGACGGGATTTTTGACTTGAGACCAATCGCTCTGGCTCATCCATAGCTTGCAGCCGGTGGCTTTGACGATCTCCTCCACGCCGCCTACATGATCAAAGTGACCGTGGGTCAACAAAACGGCATCAATGGTCAGACCCAATTGATCCGCTTTTTGCAGCACGGCTTGGGCGTTATAGCCGGGATCAATGACAGCGCAAGAAGTGCCGGCATCGTCCCATACCAGGTAACAGTTTGTCTGGTAATCGCCCAATATCAAAGTGTGGATTTGAAGCATAGACTTATCCTCTTCTGGGCGCGTCCATCAGCTGGTCGGTGTCCAGGATCAGGGTCACCGGGCCATCATTGACGGATGCCACCTGCATATCGGCACCAAACTGACCGTGCTGCGGGGGATACCCCAGCTCGGCACAGATGGCAAGGAATTTTTCATAAAGGGCATTACCCAGCTGGGGATTTGCGGCATCGGTAAAACTGGGACGGCGGCCCTTACGGCAGTTACCGTAAAGGGTGAACTGGCTGACGACCAGCACCTGACCGTCAACGGCGTCCAGGCCTAGATTCATCTTGCCGTTCTCGTCCTCGAAAATGCGAAGGCCCAGGCATTTTTCTGCCAAGTAGCGGCATTCCTTTTCGGTGTCGTTGGGGCCTACGCCCAGCAAAATGAGAAAACCTTTGCCGATCTTACCCACAGTTTCTCCGCCAATGCTGACAGAGGCAGAAGTAACTCTTGTTAATACAGCACGCATTGTGAAAACCTCTTTGTGATCAGTTCTGTCCTCTTCTGGAGCCGACGATGTCCCGGATGTTCAGCAGCTTGTTGCGGATCGCATCCAGCTCGGCCACATTGCGGACCTCAAAGCGGACGGTAAATACGCTTCGACCGCCAGGCAGATCCTTACCGAACAGCTCCTTGACCCGGACACGGGCGGTGGTCATAGTGGTAGCAACGTCCAGAAGCAGACCGTCACGGGTGATGCAGTCCAGCTCCAGAGTGGTCTCAAAGGGCTGCTCTTCCATATTCGCCCAGCGAACACGGACCCAACGGGCGGCCTGGATGGGATCTTCCCGATGGGCAGCGTTGGGACAGTCACAGCGGTGAACAGAAACACCAAAACCCTTGGTGATAAAGCCAACGATGGCATCTCCCGGAACGGGTGTACAGCACTTGGCGAACTTGATCATGCAGGAGTCAATATCCTCCACAATGACACCGTTGACAGCGTGGCGGTTCTGCTTGACCGCTTCACTGTCAGGAGAGGTGCGCAGGGGGTTCTGCTGGATCAGTTTGTCGTTGGCCTGTACTTTCAGAGCCTTGTTAATGTCGTCCCGGATCCGGCCGACAGCCTTAACAGCAGTCAGACCGCCGTAGCCGATGGCGGCATACATATCCTCCCAATCGTCAAAGGACAGCTTTTTCAGCAGCTGAGTGCCTACCTCGGGGTCAATGGTAATGCTGAGTGGCAGACCCACCCGGCGCATTTCTGCCTCAAAGGAGGATCTTCCGTGAAGGACGTTTTCTTCCCGTTTTTCCTTTTTGAACCACTGCTTGATCTTTGTTCTGGCCTGATTGCTCTTGCAGATGTTCAGCCAGTCGCGGCTGGGACCCTTGGCAGCTTTGGAGGTCAGAATTTCCACAATATCGCCGTTTTTCAGATGCATATCGATGTTGGCGATCCGGTTGTTGACCTTGGCACCGATCATGGAGTTGCCGACACCGGAGTGGATGGCATAAGCAAAATCGATGGGTGTAGAACCGGCAGGCAGGGAAACGATCCGACCCTTGGGGGTAAAGACAAACACCTCATCGTCGAACATATCGATCTTCAGGGACTGGACATATTCTTCCGGGTCGGATTCCTGCTGGCTTTCCAGCAGGCGGCGCACCCATTCAAAGTCCTTTTCGTTGCCGTCGCCGGTGCCCTGCTTGTATTTCCAGTGGGCGGCGATACCGTATTCGGCAGTCTGGTGCATATCCCAGGTGCGGATCTGTACCTCAAAGGGGATGCCCTGGGTGCCGATGACGGTGGTGTGCAGGCTCTGGTACATATTGGGCTTGGGTGTGGAGATGTAGTCCTTGAACCGGCCCGGAACCAGATTGAACAGGTCGTGGATATGACCTAAGACATTGTAGCAATTGGGAATGGTATCCACGATGACCCGGAAGGCGTACACATCATACAATTCGTCCATGGTCTTGCCCTGGGACTGCATCTTCCGGTAAATGGAGTAAACGTGCTTGATCCGTCCATAGGTGGTGTTGGAAATTCCAACGGCACCAAGCCGCTGGGAAATGGTGTTCTGGATGGTGTGCATGAAGGCCTCGTCCTGCTCCTTGTGGGCGTTCAGATAGGCCATGATGTTATTGTAGTCATCAGGATCCAGATACCGCAGAGCAATATCCTCCAGCTCCCACTTGATCTTCTGCATACCAAGTCGGTGTGCCAGGGGCGCGTAAATGTCCATAGTTTCCCGGCATTTGCTGATCTGCTTGGCGCTGGTCTGATACTGCATGGTGCGCATATTGTGCAGACGGTCGGCGATCTTGATCAGCACCACACGAATGTCCTTGGACATAGCCATGAACATTTTCCGCAGGTTCTCCATCTGTGCCTGTTCGGTGCTGGAGAAATTGGCACGGGTCAGCTTAGTGACGCCTTCCACCAGCTCAGCGACAGTCTGGCCGAAGAGCTTTTCGATATCCTCATGGGAGGCGTCGGTATCTTCGATGCAGTCATGGAGCAGTGCGGCCAAAACCGCATCCAGATCCAGACCCATTTCTGCTACGATCTCCGCCACAGCCAGAGGGTGGATGATGTAAGGGGAGCCGTCCTTGCGCTTTTGCTCCTTGTGCTTGTTTTGGGCGTATTCTACAGCTCGGTCCACCAGTGCCATATCCGATGCCGGCAGGCAGTCCAGAACAGCCTGGCGCATGGTGTCATAATGGGCTTCAAAGGTTTCCAAAGTAATCAGCTCTCTTTCGCTTGAAGAAGGATTTGCATGGTCTTGCTGGTGCTTAGATCGGCTTTTTTGTTGCCGGGAGTCAGGTCAATGACCATAAATTTGCGCAGCCGCTGGGTCTGCAGAAGACCTACATCCCGGAAAATATCCAGGCAGGTCAGCAACTGGCCTAAGCTTAAGGCTGTGCCGGACCAGCGGACGATCTTGCGGCACAGGCACAAGGGTTCTTCCTTGATGGTTTGCCCACAGCCGGCAAGGTAACGCCAGACCAGGGACAAGGTGCTGCGCTCCGGCAAGAGCGCGGCGGCTTCTGCGGCGGTAACGGTACCGGCGCGCAAACCGGCGTAGCCGGCAGTTTCCGGGTCAGCAGCGGCGCTGCAGCTGGGCCGGATGTCCAGAATGTTCATCTGGGCAGTCCGCTCACCGCGGAACTCATTGATCTGGGGTGTGAAAGCCACATCCACCACATCCCCGGGCTCAATGGAAGCGGACTCCGGAGTGGCAGAGAAATAAATTGCGCCCAAGCTGTGGTTACCGGCCCGCAGCCGCAGGCGCATATGCCGGCCGTTGCCTACAAGGCTGATGCGCTCAATGATCATATTTTGCATCATCAGCACCGGCTTGGGGCAGCCGTTGCCGGTGGGCTCCAGACTGGAAAGGGAATCAATGCCCCGCAGGGTCAGAAGTTCCGGAGTGATGCAGCAGTCCACATCCAGCACAGTCCGGGGACCGGTGCCCTCGTAATAGTGCTGTGCCAGCTGACAGATCTCCTGCCGGAAGGCACCGATCTGGGGCCGGGAAATGGTAAAGCCGGCGGCAAGCTCATGACCGCCGTAGCTTTCCAGCAGGTGAGACAGGCTCGACAGGGAAGTAAACAGATTAAAGCCGCCATAGCTGCGGGAGCTGGCCTTGCCGTGATCGCCGTCCAGGCAGATCAGGAAAGTGGGGCAGCAGTATTCTTCGGAAATGCGGCTGGCGACGATACCAACCACACCCTGGTGCCAACTTTCGTCAGCTAGGACAATGGCTTCCGGCGCCTTCCCGTCAGGGAGCATGGAAATGGCTTCGCTGTAGATCTGAGATTCCACCTGCTGACGCTCCCGGTTCAGCTCACACAGGGCTTTGGCAAGCTGCTGGGCCTGGATGGGATCGTCGGTCAAAAACAGGTCGATGGCCAGCTGGATCTGCCCCATCCGTCCGGCGGCGTTGATCCGGGGTGCCAGCATAAATCCGATGGCAGAGGCGGTAACGGTTTCCGGTGCACAGCCACTTTCTTTCATCAGCGCGGCAATGCCTGGCCGACGGGTGTTTTTCAGCAGTTCCAGACCCCGGGCAACAAAGGTTCGGTTTTCGCCATGGAGCGGCATCACATCCGCAACTGTGCCCAGGCAGACCATGTCTGCATAATTGCGCAGAACTTCCTCCTGAGAGCCGCACAGAGCCGCAGCCAGCTTAAAAGCAACACCCACACCGGAAAGAGTCTTGTGGGGATAATGATCATCGGGACGGTGGGGGTCTACCACAGCGGCAGCCAGAGGAAGCAGTTCTTTGCATTCGTGGTGATCGGTGATCACCAGATCAATGCCAAGCTTGGCGCAAAGCCGGGCTTCTTCTATGGCGGTGATACCGCAGTCCACGGTGATGATCAGTTTGACACCTTCGCTGTGCAGCTGATGGATGGCAATGGGGTTTAAACCGTAGCCTTCTTCCAGACGGCCGGGTATGTAGCTGACGCAATCGGCACCATGGCGGCGCAGAAAATCCGTCAGCAGACAGGTGGCGGTAATTCCGTCCACATCATAGTCACCGAATACGGCGATCTTTTCGCCCTGGGTCATGGCAAGACCCACCCGTCCGGCAGCCCGGTCCATATCTTTCATCAGGAACGGATCCGGCAGAAAAGCGTTGCAATCCAGATAGGCGTGGGCGTCTGCGGCATTTTTCATACCCCGGGCAGACAGGATCATAGCTGTCAATGGGGCATAGCCGGCAGATACCAGAGCATTGACCGCAGTCATCTCCGGTTGTTGAATATTCCAAACTCCATACTTCAAAGCAATACACATCCATTATATCTTTTTCTGAATATTATAGCAAAAATATGCCGGATATACAATAGGAAGATTGGATTTTTGTGTGTCTCGGAAGAAAAAACAAATTTCAGTTTGGGGAGCATCAGAACCTAGCTATGTCCTTTTCTTATTTCGGCAAGAAAAGGACGAAAAGAAACCAACATAGGAGCGGGCGTACCGCTCCCGTGGCGCATCGCCATTGTTTTGGCAATTGTCGTCAGTGCGCCGCGGGAGATTCTTAAGAGGACGCACTTGGCGCGCGGGAGCGCGACTCTAGTGCCTCTTAAGCCGACTTCTTTGGTTACTTTCTTGTTCGGTGACAAGAAAGTAATTCATCTTTAATGTGAGAAATCCCAATTTACCGATCCGCCTTTAGGCGGATCATGAGAATATAGAGCATACTGCTCATGCGATTTAAGGCGCGCAGAATGTCCGGACGGGTGGGAAGACCCTCCCGGTCAGAAAAAGCGCGCGCAGCGATGAGTTCGGTATGCCGGACGGCGCACCGGGCGCGGTTTATGAAAAGCAATGCTTCACCGTCGGCATATTCCGGCATAAAATGGGGGTGTCCGTAAAAATCCTGGGGGCGGTGAGAGTGCTCTCTTTGCTCCTGCTGCGTCAGACCGCAGAGCTTTCCTTGGGGAACGGGCTCGTTCAGCACATCACAGCGGATCAGCGTGCGGGCCAGTGCCAGGATCTGCCCCAATTCATTGCGGAATTTTTCGCATTTCCACTGACAAAGCAGAAGCTCCGCTTCCAAAGCATCCACAGCGCCCCGAAACACGATCCGCGGATGGGTCTTGGGAACTAAGATGTCACCGTGCAGGTGGGTCATGTGTTCCGGCTTTTCTGTAAGGGTGCTGCCGTCAAGCAGCTTGTACACAGATATTTTCGCCTCTTCTGCCGGGCGGATCTCGATCCGCTCGCGGCGCAGAAGATCCCGGGCACCGGAGGTCAGCTGATCACCCTTCCCCAGAAAGAAGACCCGCTTACCCTCCCGGTTGCGAATGTTATCCCGGACATTTTGCTCGGTGTAGAGCATCAGGCCTTAGGTGCAGGACCGCTTTTGCGATCCTTAGGCAGAATCGCGTCTACCTCAGAATGGGGCCGGGCGATGACATGCACGCTGATCAGCTCACCGACCTTTTCCGCGGCGGCGGCACCGGCATCGGTGGCGGCCTTAACGGCACCTACGTCGCCGCGAACCATAACGGTGACCAGACCGCCGCCGACCTGTTCCTTGCCAACCAGCTGCACATTTGCGGATTTGACCATAGCATCGGCAGCTTCAATCGCACCGATGAGGCCCTTGGTTTCGATCATACCCAGAGAATTTGTGTCCATATCAATTACATCCTTTCAAGTTGTGTTATTTCAGTCTTTCCAAAATCTTTGCTGTCAGCAGCTCAACCAGATCGCTGTTGATTCTGACGGCTGGTTTTTCGGCCTTTTGTC
>JAGBEM010000090.1 GCA_017936985.1 Oscillospiraceae bacterium | reverse complement strand
TGAGGTGTTTCGAGATCAGCAGAGAGAAAGATATTTTGTTAGCGATTTGCTTGATCGAATCTCTAAACTTCCGCCGCATCAAAGGAAGATGGATGCTTTGCTGCGTATGCTGAGCGATTATCTGCATGCATCTGTGTTTTTGAGAAATCCAATTTTACGAGAGTCAACTTCTGTCTATTGGCCGCGATCCCTCGCTGAGACTGTAGGCGAGAAAGTGGATACATGGATTTTTAGCATGAGAAATACTGTGCAGATTTCCGTGCCACTAGGTGAAGGAACGGGATATATTCATCGTTGTCCGCGATTATCTAACGATGATGAAGAAGCGGATATTTATCTTCTGAAATACGGCGAACCGTTGTCAGAAGATGTACTATGGCAATCAAGCGAACTTGTCCGCTTATTTCTTCATATCTGGGATCAGAATCACGGTAAGTTTGTGACAACTGAAATCATCCGTGCCATCATTAATGATGAGACCGTCCAGATGAACCGTTTATCTCAACTATTCCATGTGGACGTAGCAACACTGAACCAGATGTGGTTATTCCATCCCCGAAAAGGGGAACGACATTATGATGAAGAGTTTATTCGAAAAGTCTCCGAGCAGTTGGACTTGTTTTCAAAACCGGTTCTTATCAGTTATTACGAGGAAAACTTGGTCGCATTTACCCGCGCCCCAGCGCAGTATGATCATCGGCAGGAAATTATTGATGGTTTGGCTGCATTTGTAGAACTATCTGGCTATGATGTGGTGTGTTGGAGCTGCCTTGCAACAACAGCCGATAGCCGGGATGCTTATCTGGATAGTGTCCAACACTTGACAGCGGCCAGAAAAATCTATCCGAAAAAAAGCGTTTTGTCTGCATCGGACATCTTATTTGCCAAGCAGTGCCAGCAGATTGTAGAAACGCCGCAAACCCTTGAACGGTATCTGCGTATCCTTGCACAGCTTCAGGAGGGGAACCCAGCGCTCTTGTTGACCGCAGAGGTATATTTGTTGGACACTTCTTCCAATATGGCAGAAACAGCCAAAAGCTTATTTGTGCATTTAAACACAATCAAATACCGTCTGCGCATGATTCAGGATATGTTGGGCTATGCTCCGGGCAAGATGCCGGATGCATATCCGCTTTATGTAGCTGTTGCATTGAACCGCTTAATGAAAGAGTAAAGATGTGGATTCTCTTGTCTGTTAGAACAAGAGAATCCACATCTTTTTTGTCCAAACGGACAATTACTGTGGGAAGAAAAACTTTTAGAATAATCTTGGAAGCATAGTTCAAGAATGCTTAAGAAATTACATAAAGGAGGAACTTTTATGCGTAGTACTTTCAATCGCGAGCAGATTATCAATATTATTTATGGTGCAACCTTCTTTGGCGCAGGCGGTGGCGGTTCTATTGCAAATGGCATGGATCTGCTGAATCTGTTGGGCGAGGATGTGAGCCTGAATGTGGATACCATCGATGAGATGGCAGCGGATGCATATTCTGTGATGTCCGCAGGTCTGGGTTCCCCCCTTGCTATGAAGGAGAAGGGATTTGGCCCTGAAGCAATCAACGTGGTCAAAGGTATGATCGATGTTGCACGCAGCGAAGGAAAGCGTGTGGACTATGTTTATTCCGGTGAGCAGGGCGGCTTCAATACCATGGTCCCCATTTATGCTGCTTTGAGTCTGGGCATGCCCATGCTGGATCTGGACGGTAATGGCCGTGCAGTTCCTGAACTGAACACGGGCCTGCTTCCCATCTATGATATTCCCATTGATCCGCTGGTTCTTTCCAATGCCAATGGGGATATCGTTGTTGGTCATCCGAAGGATCCTCTGGACAGCGTCGCTTGCGAAACAATTGCCCGTTCCATCTGTATGGCATATGGCATGAGCGTTGGTTTCTCCACCTGGATGATGAGCAAGGCTGACCACGAAAAGGCTTCTGCGCTTGGACAGCTGTCGCTGGCAGAAAAGGTTGGCGCGATTCTCCGTGATCCTGCTACAACTGCCGACAATCTCTCCGAAAGACTTACCAGAGAACATGTGTTGCACAGAGTCTTTACGACTGGTACGATCAGCAAGATTGATGTAAAGGTGGAAAACGGATTTGACTTTGGCAAGACCATTATTGCAGGCAATGATGGTGAGACCTATAAGGTTGATTTCAAGAACGAGAATCTGATTATTCGGGATGCAGAAGACAGAGCGCTGCTGGTTGTTCCTGAAATTATCACGCTGATTGACACAGATACCATGAAGCCTCTGTCCAATGCAGACACCGCTGAAGGCCAGAATGTAATGCTGCTGGGAGTTAAGGCGCCTCAGCGTTGGTGGGATATCCCCGCTGGTTATGATTGCTGGGCACATATTCTGAAGCTGATTGGTTATTCCAAGGCTGATGTGGCCGTTCCTCTGTTTTGATAGATTCTATCTCGCATAACAGCACGGGGGGCCGTGTCTCGGCCTCCCGTATTAATAAAAAGTGAGAGGAGAAACAGCAATGGCGAAGAATTCGAAAGTTGAAAGTGCGGGTTTGAGCGCGATCCCTCTGGAAGAACGTAAAAATTGGCCTGGTATTGCATTTATCTGGGCAGGTTCCTGCTGCTGTGTTCCCGCACTTATGGTGGGTGCCGGTATTACCATGGGCCTCACATTTGGACAGGCGGCGCTGGCCATGATGATTGGTTATGGCGTTTGTGTGGTCATGATGATTCTCATGAGTATTTTGGCTGCTGACCGCGGCTTGCCTGCTGTGGTCTCCATTTCCGGTGCATTTGGCGAAGTCGGTGCAAGCCGAGTCGTCTCGTTAATTATTGCATTCTGCTACATTTGTTGGTTTGGCTTCCAGGCTGTTGTGTGCGGTGAGGCGTTTGCTGCAATCCTCCAGGGTATGGGTATTCCTCTTTCTGGCATGGTGTCCAC
>JAGBEM010000089.1 GCA_017936985.1 Oscillospiraceae bacterium | reverse complement strand
GGCTCCCAGAATGCAGCCCTCGGCAAAGTGGGCAAGGGGTGTTGCGGCAGCGGCGAGAAAAATAGGCATGGTCAGTTCTCCTTTTCAGTCAGTTTTTCGCAGTGGTATGGTCTTCTTCCATAACGATAAGTATCGTCAAGGTCAGGGCAAAGCCAAGCAGTGTCCACTTCAAGTACATCACCTCCTGAGTAAGAATAGCTCCGGTATCGCGAAGCGCTGGGTATACTGCTTGATCTGCTCTTCTGTCAGAGATGTAAAATGATCTGCGTCAGGCGGAGCATTGCAGAGGAAGAAGGTTCCGCAGATTACATCCCTCATCTCCGGAACATAGCGGTTCATAGGAAGGTTCATGAGTTTGCCCTCATCATTGCAGATCAGGGCAGCGCTATCCTCAAAGGGATATACTGCCTGGATCAATCCTCCTACAATCTCCTGCATGGATTCCAAAGTGCCGGAGATATCCTTTACCACCGGGACTTCCAGCGGTTTTATGATCAGAACACGCATGCGGACACCTCCTGGTCGTAAAAGTAATCCTCAATCTCAAAAGGGGAAAATCCATATGCCATCAGCTCATCCACATCTTCGGGGGAATACCCAAAGCTCGGCGCGACGCTCTTGAGTTCCTGAACATAGCTGCTTTGGGGAGGAAGATGTCTGTGATGCCAGGAGAAGGGATTGTATCTGCGAAGCATATTGCTGTCATCGAAGGTGCTGCGCTCCATTTTGCCGTTCGGATGGATCCGCAGGATCTCTCCGCAGTCCAGAAGAACGTGGGTGGGTTCGCCGAGGTTGATCTTCAGGTGTTGCAGCGCCTGCTTCAAAATAGCCTCTGTGGAAGCGTACAGGTATACCCCCCCATGTCGGATAGTGATAAACGCAAATTGGAGAATCTCCCTTGACCAGATACACGCTGTTACGGTCATCCAGGAGCGCAAATGTAAATGAACCCTCGACCTGCTCCGCCACATAGCCAAGACTGGAGAAGTCGAGGGTCCCTTTTTGCTCGATAAGTTGGACGCCGATGTAGCTGTCCGTCTCGATCTTCGTCCGAGGCAGATGAAGATCCCGGCGGAGGCTCTGATCATTGAAGAGAACGCCGTTATGGGTGAAGGCGAAGCTGCCGGAAGGAACATGTCCCTCAAAGGGGTGATTGTTGGAGTTCCGGGAAGCAGTGCCCTGTGTGGTAGCACGGGTGTGGCCGATGATGACGCTTGCATCACGGGGAATGCGGAAGCGCATCTGATGTCCGGGAATAGGACGCTTATAGATGCGCAGCTTGCCACCGCTGTTGTAAGCAACACCGGTAGCATCCGTTCCGCGTGCCTCGGCGGCAGAGGCCAGGGCAGAGATGATCTGGTTTTTCTGCTTTACAGGCAGAGCATGACGGTAATCCATGAGTCCAAACAGACAGCACATTATAATTCCTCCTCCACTTCTACCGGCTCATTGATGTAGAGCCGACGTTCTTTCAGATACTGAACCAATTCGATCTCTGTACATCCGGACACAAAGGTAGTCCAGGACATGGACTTTAAGATCTCATCAGAAAGATTGATCGCCACGTCGCAGATCCGATTGACGAGCTGCAATGTGGCGATCAGAGTATTCAATTTCAGGGTTCCGCGGAACATGCGGAATTCGATGGTGCTGGTATTGGTGAGGTTCACACAGGTATAGCGGCCTGCGTGGCTGCCTTTCTTGGCATGGTCAAGAATGTCCATAGGTTGCTCCTTATAGCCGTACCGGGCTGCCCAGCGGTCAAGCTGTCTGGGTGTCCTGCGGCTGAACTTCAGCAGCTCGTCCCAGAATTTCTCCACGAAGAACAGGATCCGGGCGATGCAGGCATCTTGTTCGTATTCGCTCTCGCCAAAGGCGGCACGGCTCACATGAATGTGGAGTCCGCAGGTGCCGGCCTTGTGAGAGGTATATCCCAACGCTTTGCATTTGGTCAGGATGGATCTCCAGGGCATCTCCTGAAGATGGTATTCCAGGGTCATAGGATGCGTGACAATCTCAAAGCCATCTTCCAGACTGCCGTCGTGTTTGGCGTAAGCATGCTCCAGCCCGTTGAAATTGGCAACGCCTACAACTTCGGCTGCATTGCGGTTATCCTCACCACCTTCGTCGATCTCCAATTCAACGCCAAAGAAACGGGAACCTTCGCCGTAAAAGAGAGGGACAGGGCGATAGTAATAGTCATGAATGACCTTGCGGTCGCTCTGGCGCATAAAGCAGGAGTAGCAGTACGGCTCATCTTCATCATCGTTCATGTAGTAGGCGTCTCCTTCGTGGAGCACTCTGCCGCAGTCGCAGCAGGAGACGTAGAAGCGCTCAAAGCAGCGCTGACACAGGGTTGTGTGCTCGTCACGGATGCTTTCGTTGTCCCAGATCCGCTCACCGCAGCGCTCACAGATCACAGTGGTTTCCCGCAGACATTCCGGACAGAGCAGCTGGCCTTCAAATTCTACCAGTTGTTCCATAGGGTGGACAACTCCACACCCACTGCAGGCTTCTTTTTCGTTTGGCATATATCATACCTCCATGATAAAAATTGCCCGGGGATTTCGCCCCGGGCTGCTTCATGGAGATGATATATAATTGTAGGAATAAGCTCTGACTATCAGCTTAAAATAGAGAAATTACATCTTCCAAGATTTTGAATACTTGATCTACCTTATTCTCTGGGACACGAGCCAACAAGTCTTCCATGCGCTTTGCCTGCTCTTCTGAAGATGCGGATGCCGAACCTGAGCGGAACAGGTCTGCCAACGAAATCTCCATTGCCAACGCAATTTTATACAGAGTATCAATCGTTGGGCATTTCAAACCTCGCTCTACCTGTCCAAAGTAGGCGGGATTCAGCTCAGCCTTTAATGCTACCTCTTCTTGGCTCAACCCTTTTAGATGGCGGTAGTATTTTATGCGGGCAGCTGTCTCCGTTGTAATCCACTTTTTTCGCTCGTCCATATATCCACCGCCTATAAGCATTAATATCTATATGATGTCCTACTTTTATACAGGTTTCAAATCTCTAAAGATATTGACGGCAATGTCTATAGATATTGATTTTCCTGTTCTAGTTTGCTATAATCACTTTTGGCGGAGACCTGCTAATCAAAAAGGAAGGACGTGTTTTTATGGCGTTTTGGGACGTAGTGAAAGGTGCGGCGCAGTCTGCTGGCTCCTATGCAAAATCTCAGGTCGACGATCTCCAATCTTACAAAGATGAGTACTGCATGCTGAGCGATGAAAAACTGTACAGGAAAATGCAGAACTCTTCTGGAGCAAAGAAGCTGGCCTGCCTTCAACTGCTGAAAGAACGTGGATATCACCCTGACAGAGGATAAAATTTTATGGAACGAATCGAGTATATATGTACTTACTGCGGCGCAAAGACCATACGCCCCAAAACCGTTGGGCGCCCTATGCCTGGGAGCTGTTCAAGGAAACCATGCAACCCTGACGGGAAAATGAAGCCTCATACTTGGACAATCAATCGTCGGCTATCTTAAATATGTAAAAAGGACTGCTCTATCCGAGCAGTTCTTTTTTCGGGGTTATCTCCAAATAGATATTGAATTTACTATATTTACACAGTAAAGGTAAGAACCACTTTTGTGTTTGAACGTCTTTGAAGAAGCAAGTTTTTGCGGATTGTGCAAAAAAGAAAAGTGTAAAAATCAGCAAATATAGATATTGCTTTCTTGAACGCGTTCTTATACAATTTACTTAATCGATTAAGGTTTTTGAGAATGATTGCTTTATCGATTAAGAAAGGGTGATTTTTATTAGAAAGGTTGTATTAACAGGCAGCCTGCCGGAACAGGCAAAGGAATTCTTTCATCAGAAACTGGATGGAAAGCTGGATGTTGTCTATGTGAAGGATGCAGCACAAACCGTTGATCTTCCTGATGCGGCCTATGTGATCCTGCGAGGTGGCAGCATGCAGGCGGATGTGATCGAAAAACTCCCTGACTCCGTTCGAATGATCCACCGCTGGGGTGTGGGTTACGACTCGGTAGACATTGAGGCTGCGGCGAAGCGGGGAATTTATGTGGCGATCTGCACCGGCGGAAATGCCCAGCCTGTGGCAGAACACACTGTGCTGCTGATGCTTGCTGCGTACCGCCATTTCCCTGAGTTGGTGGAGCGGGCAAAAGAGGGGCGGAAAGACAAAGAGGATATCATTTCCCAGTCGTATCTGCTGCAGAACAAAAGAATCGGCCTGGTGGGTATGGGAAATATCGGAAGCAAGGTCTGCCGGATTGTCCAGTCTTTTGGAGCAACAGTACAGTATTTCGATGTAATGCGGATGCCCGCTGCGCGGGAAGCAGAACTTCAGGTGAATTACACAGATCTGGACTCCCTGTTGGCGACATCGGATATTGTCAGCATCCATGTTCCACTGTTGGAATCTACGAGACATATGTTCAATGAAGAGACCTTCAGAAAAATGAAGGACGGGGCTCTGCTGGTGAATACAGCCCGGGGCGGCATCGTGGATCTGGATGCGCTGCTGAAGGCTGTCGATTCCGGAAAGCTGATGGGCGCAGCGATGGACACTGTAGAGGGAGAACCTCTCCGGGCGGACCACCCAGCACTGTCTCACGAAAAGATTATTATCACGCCCCATGGCGGCGGCAACACCTGCGACAACATCGAAAACATGGCGGAGATCGTCTTGAACAACATCCTGACGATGGAAAAGGGAGAGATCCCTCACCGCCGCTACATCGTAAACCAGGTAAGCTAGCACGTTACTTTGATACACGTTCTGTTTCAGACTCCGGCTTGTCTTTAAATTTTGGCTATGGTATACTGCTGTAAAAGATAAGACTTTGCGGAGGTATGATGAATGAGCAAGTGCGTGACCATAAAAAATGTAGCGGACTATGTGGGCGTGTCGACGGCGACGATCTCCTATTATTTGAACGGACGCTACGAAAACATGTCCGAGGAGATGCGGCGGCAGATCGATGAGGCCATCAAAACGCTGCATTATCAGCCCAGTAACGTGGCCCGAAGCCTGCGTGTCCAGAAAACCAGGACCATCGGTGTGATCGTTCACGGCTTGCGGGGAAACATCGGCTTCCAGACGGTCAACGGCGTGTGTGAGGTACTCAATGAAGAGGGTTACGACACCAGCATCTTCTTCACCAATGACAGCCCTCAGCAAGAGAGCAAATATCTCCAGCAGTGCATGTCCAACCGGATGGAAGGGATCATCATGGTTCCAACGGTCAAAGCGGATTATCCTTTGATGCGGGAGATCCAAAAATCCGGCCTTCCCATCGTGGTAGCGAGCCGTTACAATCAAGAACTGTGGCCCTATGATTCTGCTACCTTGGACTATGCAGGCGGTGTAGCCGCCATGATGGAGCACATGGCCAAAAAAGGATTTACACGGGTAGCATTTTTGGTGGATATGGAAGAGCAGACGCTGGAAGAAATGTCCATCACCAAGCACATTCGCCGGGATGCCTTCGTGCAGGCGGCGGAGCGGCTGTTCCGGGTCTCCGCAAAGGACTATGTGTACTATAACATCCGAAAAAGGGAACAGGCCCGGGCGGCTATCGAAGATTTTGCCCGCCGTTTTCCCGATGAGAAGAAGGCGGTTTTTGCCATCAACTCTCCCACGATGATCCTTGCATACAGAGCTCTGCGTGATTTGAACACCCATGGTATCCGAGACATCGAGCTTTGCGGATACGGCGGTCCTGACTGGCTGGATCTGATGGAGCCGCTTCCGGTGATCCTGACCCAGCCCCTGAAAGACGTTGGCAGAAGCGCTGCGGAGCTGATGCTCCGCCGGCTTAAAGAACCCCAGGCAGAACCAAAGGCAGTATTCCTCTCTTCGGAAATCCTGGATCTCCCTGAACCGGGCTTTTCGGAAGAAGCTTATCAGTAGACCCTATGCACGCACCGAAAAAGGTGTGTCCGCCATCTTAATCGATTAAGAAGACGAAATAAAACACAAAAATCAATGTTTTAAAATCAATTCAATAAGGAGGCTCCCTGTTATGAAGAAAATCCTTGCTATGATCCTCAGTGTTGTGATGATCGCTTCCCTTACCGCTTGTGGTTCCAAAGAAACTCCTGCTGCGTCTGCCCCTGCTGCGTCTGTTCCTGCTGCCTCTGTTCCTGCTACATCTACCAATCAGAATGACCTGAAGTGGCCCAATGAGACGATTACCATCTATTGCGGCTATTCTGCCGGCGGTTCTTCCGACCTGCTTTGCCGCTATATGGCAAATGCCCTTCAGAAGGAACTGGGCGTTTCTGTGATTGTTGAAAATGTTCCTGGTTCCAATAGTTGGCAGCTTTGGAACTCTATGATCCAGACAACTCCTAAAGACGGCAATCATCTGTGCCTGGTTAATACCGGTATTCTTACTGGTAAATATGATCCTACTAATCCCCGAGAGTATGGCATGAGTGACTTCGAGATGCTGGCAAGCCAGGTCATTGACTACGAAGGCGCAGCAATCCGAATCAATGAAGATCGCTTTAATGACATGGAGTCCTTCATTGCTTATGCCCAGGAAAATCCTGTGTTCATCTCTGGCACCTCCGGTTACTTCTCTGGCGATAAGACCATTGCTACATATTTTAATGACAACTATGGCACACAGATTGAGCACGTTCCTGTTGATGGTGCCGGTGATCAGCGTACCATGTTCCTGGCGGGGGATACCGACATCCTGTTTGGTAATGTTTCTGACCTGACAGCCAGCGGTAATGGCAGCGAATGGAAGATCGTCGCTACCTTTTCTGAGGAGCGTACTCCTTTTACACCGGACGTTCCTACCCTGAGTGAACTGAACCTTGGCGATTATATTGGCTACTCTGTCCGTGGTTTTGCCTATGCGGATGGTGTTGATGAAGCCATCGTGGAAAAGATGCAGCAGGCTATGCTGAATGTTTCCAGCAATGATGCCGAGTATCTTGCACAGCTGGAGGCCATGGGCAGCCAGGTGCAGGTTATGGTGGGCGATGAGTAGACCGCTGCACTGGAAAAGAAGACGACGAACCAGCTGGCTATTATGGGCATTGAGTATAAGGGATGAGCCTGTAAACGCGCTTCTTTGGGGCCGGGTCATCCGTTTGTGATGACCCGCTCCCATTTAAAGGTATCGACTGGAGGAACATATGAAAAAGATACATCAGGATGTATGGTGCGGAGCAGCATTGCTGGCGTTGGCCGGATTTGCTGTGATGAACAGCTATGAGTTGGGAAAGCTCAGTTTTAACTCTGTTGTTTTGCCTTGGATTGCCTGTGCAATTATTGCAGTATTCGGTGTTCTGATCCAGGTTGACGGCGTGAGAAAGACGAAAAACGCCGCAGCAAAAGGAGAATTGCCGAAGCAGCATTTCACCGCAAAGGACATGAAGGTGCCTATGACGGCATTTGGCATTATTGCGGCGTACATCGCAGCATTCTGGTGCGTGGGTTACATGGTTGCCACGCCGGTGTTTATGCTGGGATTTATGCGGTATTTAAAAATGAAAGACTGGAAAGTCATGGCAATCATTACCGCCATATTTATGGTCATTGTCTATGGCTTCTTTGTGCTGGTTTTAAATGTGAGATTGGATAACTTCGGCGCAATCTCAACTTATCTGCTGAAATGAAAGGAGGAGAAGCGATATGATTTCTGCGCTTACAAATGCTTTGGCCACATTGTTTACGCCTAATTGTCTGATAGCGCTGATGGTAGGTACAGTTGGCGGCATGTTTATTGGCGCAATGCCTGGTTTCAGCGCTGTTATGGGTGTTTCGTTGCTTCTGCCTGTGACATTTAGCATGGATCCCGCTGCAGGATTGGTAATGTTGGTGGCTTTGTATACCTTGGCAATTTATGGCGGCTCTATTACAGCTATTCTTTGCTGCACTCCCGGTACCCCCGCTTCCGCAGCTACCTCTCTGGACGGCTATCCGCTGACCCAGCAGGGGCGTGGTATGGAAGCCGTTGGCGTAGCTACGTTGGCTTCTATGATCGGTGGCCTTGTAGGTGCGATCGCACTGCTGACTATTGCTCCTGCACTGGGACAGTTTGCTCTGAAGTTCTCGGCCATTGAGTATGCCCTGGTTGCACTGTTTGGTTTGACGGTAATCGGTTCTCTGGCCGGCGAAAATATGCTGAAAGGTCTGTGCTCCGGTGTGATCGGTGTTTTGATTGGAACCATGGGTCTGGACTCTCTGACGGGACTGCCCCGCTTCACCTTTGGCAATATTTATCTGGAAGACGGCCTGCAGACTGCCGCCGCCATGATCGGCCTGTTTTCTCTGGCTCAGGTGCTTAATATCGCAGTCAACATTTATGCGGGTCAGACAAAAATTGTTCTGGGCGATGGCAGTGGCGCAAAGATGAAGGGACTGGCATTGCCGAAGGGGAGAGAGTTTGCAGAAATTATTCCTCATATGATCCGTGCATCGGTAATCGGTACAATCATTGGCATCATGCCGGCGGCTGGATCTGGTGTGTCCTCTTGGGTCAATTATTCCACGGCGAAAAAATTTGCAAAGCATCCTGAAAAGTTCGGAAAGGGCTCCTTTGAGGGCATTGCAGCCTCCGAGGCAGGCAATAACGCAGCCTGTGGCGGTGCGCTGGTTCCTCTGATTACTTTGGGTGTTCCTGGTTCTGGCGTGACTGCCATCCTGTTGGGCGGCATGACCATTCACGGACTGGTTCCCGGCGCAGAAATGTTTACAACGCACCTGAATACGACTTATACCATCATGCTGGGCTATTTGATTGCCAACATCCTGTTTGCAGTCATTGGTATGCTGATTGCGCCTTATGTTGC
>JAGBEM010000088.1 GCA_017936985.1 Oscillospiraceae bacterium | reverse complement strand
GATCGCATACAGACCCGGGGCATTTCGTTTCATTGCGCTGAAAAATACAAGAAACACAATGGACAGACCCATAGCAAGGACCATATCAAAAAGGACCTCGGCAGTTGTGCATTGGGTCACATTCATCAGTCCGAAGAAATAAACAACACGGATAAACAGGGAGATTCCCAAGAGAGACGCACACCGTGTGACCCATTTCCCCTTAAAATCGATCAGATAACGATCATATCTTTTCAGCTGCAATCCAGACACCTCCTAATTGCAGATTATTATAATGCATATCACAGAAAATAGCAACTACAAACTCTTACGGGAGTGCAGGCTCTTTGTCCTGGATGTGGATGCTTACACCGTTGACCTCCACATCTTCCTCTGCGCAGATCATAATATACTTCACACCGCCGATGACCCGTGTCTCGATCAAGTCTGCTTTGTCCGGGGCAACCTTGATGGATACATCCGGCGTTTTGATTTCAAAACGGTTACTGTCGATGATGTTTTTAGGATGCAGCTGGGCATCATCACCGAATGCCTCATCATAATCCACGCTGAACTTTGCAATGTGAGGCTCTGAGACGCCGCAGGAGGCAAGTACATCCTTGACATCACTCTTGTCTACCAGGAGCGCATCCGGCACTCTGCTCTCCTTGTGAAGCTCAATGCGCTGACACAGTTGATTATGCACATTCTGAACCACATCCAAACTGCATTCTTCATCCAATGCATGACCAAGCAGTGCTTCAAAGGACTTCTTCTGCTCCGCCGCAGGCTTGGGGATCCGGGTGTTGAACACCGCGTCAACAAAAGCCTCATGGCTTTCTTTCGGGCTGTGGGTATAGTAAAGCGCGTTATAGATATTGGTGCTGCGCCCGTCAAAGGCAGGAAACAGAAAGCCAAGCTCCGGTGCGGATACAACATTGGTAATGCCACCATCGTGGAACTCCTTGTTTTCCGGAACATAATGCAGCGTGGGCTTTGTTTGCTTGACCGGGCAGATGGCACACAGCAGGAAGGTATATACTTCTTCAGAGCGGGCAGAATCATTTTCGCCGTCCTTGCTCTTAAAGGGCACATCGTAGGTATCGCAACCCATAAGGATCAAGTAATTGCTGCCAAGGGACACATTTTCAATAACCTTTTTATAGAATGCTTCCCGCAACTGGGAATCGTTCAGGGCAGTCTGGCGCAGGTCCATCAGCAGCTTGTGTTCTTCGCTGCCGGCAACCTGGGATGTCCGGAAACAGATGTCGATCAGATTTTTTCCGACTGTTCCGGAAAGGCTACGCTTCAGCAAACTGAAATACTTCTCTGCTTCGTTTTCCGACATCATACCGGTGCTGAGCTTAAATTCAGAAATGATCTCCTTATTCTCATTCACATAGCAGCCGTAAAGATGGGTCATATTACTGCGGTCACGGCGGATATGCCGCCGGATCTCGCCGATTTCGCGTGTATTCATAAGTACCTCACATAATTCATGGTTTCAAAGCATAAGGAACTCCCGGCGTAGTGCCGGGAGTTTATCCTTAATCCCAAAGGCATTTCCAATTCTGAACGAAATATTCCACACCGGAATACAAGGTCGTAACCACGATAACCGCTGTTACGATCCAGCCGAGCCAGCCGATAGTCGGAAAGCCCATCCAGACGCACAGACCGATCATGGTGCTTGCAGTCTTGACCTTGCCGCTCCAGCCGGCAGCAATGACTGTTCCCTTCTGAACAGCTACCAAACGAAGACCGGTTACTGCAAATTCCCGGGTCAGAACGATCATCAGTGCCCAGGCAGGAAACTTGCCCCACTCACACAGCATCGCCATGGCCGCAATGACCAGCAGT
The DNA here is from genome assembly GCA_017936985.1 of Oscillospiraceae bacterium. The sequence continues at coordinate 802 of JAGBEM010000088.1, read as the reverse complement.
TTATCGGCAAGGGGATCCAAGAACTTACCAAAGTCCGTGACCTGGTTATACTTTCGGGCGATATGACCATCCACATAGTCGGTAAGGCTGGCAATGATAAAGATCGCCAGAGAGAGCCACATCCACAGACCGGGCTGACCGCCGCTCAGATACATAAAAACCATGAATAGCGGTATAAAAGCCACGCGGATCAATGTGATCTTACTTGCTGTTGTCATAATATCAATCCTCCACGATAAAACCGGACAGATCGCCATCAATTACAGAATCGATCTGCACTGTTACAAATTCACCTTCGGAAAGAGCTTCCTCAGATGCGATCCAGACCCGACCGTCAATATCCGGTGAATCTGCGTAAGTACGGCCAAAATACTGACCGTATTCTTCATCGTAGCCATCGATCAGCACCTCCAGGTGTTTGCCGATCACAGCTTCACTGTAGTCATCCATGATCCTGGACTGAATGGATTCGATCATTTCCGCCCGGGCCAAAGCAACCCTGTTGTCGGGGTATTCCATTTCTGCCGCGGGTGTACCTTCTTCAGGAGAAAAAGCAAATGCACCCACGCGCTCCAGTCGCTGTTCCTTCAAAAACTCGCAGAGCTCAGAAAATTCTTCTTCGCCCTCACCGGGAAGTCCGGTGATCACACTGGTACGCAACACAAGCCCGGGAATACGGCTGCGCAGCTTGGCGAACAATTCTTTCAGGAACGCGCCGTCCCCTCTACGGTTCATCAGCCTCAGGATCTTGCTGTTGCAGTGCTGAATGGGAATGTCCAGGTATTTGACGATCTTCGGCTCG
>JAGBEM010000087.1 GCA_017936985.1 Oscillospiraceae bacterium | reverse complement strand
TGAAGAAACCCTTGCCACCCGGCCCGAGCACAAAAAAATCACCAACCAAGTTCGTGACTTGATGCGCGAGCAAGGCGTGAATCCCTACATTCTCTCCACCGAGGCCTGCGCGATCTGCGATCGCTGCGCGTATCTGGACGGGCTTCCCTGCCGCCTTCCCGGAAAAATGCACCCCTGCGTGGAAAGCCACGGCATCAATGTTCTGGCACTGCTGGACGAGCTGGGTCTTTCTTTCCAGTACGGCGAAAATATCGTCACCTGGTTTTCTCTTCTGTTTTATTAACGAATCGAGGTCTTTTTCATGCGCGTTCCCAACGCCTTCCGGCGGGGCTTCAATGCCGGACTTCCCATTGGGTTGGGCTATTTTTCCGTTTCCTTGTCTTTTGGTATCTTGGCCATTTCCTATGGCTTTACCTGGTGGCAGGCGGTGCTGATCTCCATGCTGACCGTCACCTCTGCCGGGCAGTTTGCCGGCATCGGCATCATGTGCAGTCCAGGGCAGTACATCGCCATGCTGGTATCCCAGCTGACCATCAATGTCCGCTACTCCATGATGGCTGTTTCCCTGTCCCAAAAGGCAAACAGCAGCATCAGTAAAATCTGGCGGTGGATCCTGGGCTTTTTCATCACCGATGAGATCTTCGCTGTGGCGGCTGCCGAACGGGAGCTTTCCCGACCCTTTTTCCTGGGTTTGACCGTGCTTCCCTATACCGGTTGGGCACTGGGTACTCTGTGCGGCGCACTGGTGGGCAACATCCTCCCCCAGCGGCTGATGAACGCTCTTTGCATTGCCCTGTACGGTATGTTTGTGGCCATCGTAGTGCCGGTTGCCAAGAAAGAAAGATCAGTGCTGGCGGTGGTGCTTATCGCCATGGCAGTCAGCTGTCTGTTCACCTGGCTGCCCGGACTGAAAGAAATCTCCAGCGGCATTTCCGTCAGCCTTTGCGCCATCCTTGCTGCTGCCGCTGGCGCAGCTATGTTCCCGGTAAAGGAGGATGTGTGATGGAATACTGGATCTACCTTGCCATCATGGCCGGCTCAACTTATCTCATTCGCAGCGTGCCTTTCGCGCTGATGCGGAAGCGAATCACAAATCCCTTTGTCCGCAGCTTCCTGTATTACATACCCTACGCTGTGCTCACCGCTATGACTTTCCCGGCAGTGCTGTTCGCGGCGAGAAATGTGGTGGCTGCCGCTGTGGGCTTTGGGGTAGCGATCCTCTTTGCCCTGTGGGGTAAAGGGCTGACCACCGTAGCCGCTGTAGCCTGCGCCGGTGTATTTATCGTGGACTGGATCATGAGCCTGATATGACAAAAAGCACCTGACAGCTGTCAGGTGCTTTTTCATCATATTTTCGCCAGCTCCACAGCAGTCTTTGCTGCCAGAGCCGCATTGTTGTAGACCAGCCGAATGTTGGATGCCAGGCTGTTGCCGCCGGTGATCTGTGCCACCCGGGCAAGGAGGAAGGGTGTGGTATCCTTGCCGTGGATGCCCTTGGCATTGCACTCATTAATTGCCTGGTCAATGGCCGCATCGATCACATCCTTGGGCATAGCGTATTCCGCCGGGATAGGATTGGTCACCAGCATACCGCCGAGAGCCATTTCCCGTTGGGCAAAGTAGGCTTTTGCCAGATCCTCCGGCGTGTCGATGCGATAATCTACACCAAATCCAGACTGGCGGGTATAGAACGCCGGCAATTCCTCTGTGCCGTAGCCGATGACCGGCACGCCCTTGGTCTCCAGGTATTCCAGCGTCAGACCCAGATCCAGAATGGACTTGGCGCCGGCGCAGACCACCATCACCGGGGTTCTGCCCAACTCTTCCAGGTCGGCGGAAATATCCATCGTGGTTTCCGCACCCCGGTGCACACCGCCGATACCGCCGGTGGCGAAAATCTGGATACCTGCCATGTGGGCAATGATCATGGTGGTGGCAACGGTAGTAGCACCGTCCTCACCCCGGGCGCACAGCACCGCCAGATCCCGGCGGGATGCCTTATGAATGGCAGTTCCCTTTTTACCGAAATACTCAATTTCCTCTTTGGAAAGGCCGGCCTTCAGCCGTCCGCCAATAATGGCAATGGTAGCAGGCACTGCGCCATTTTCCCGGATAATAGCCTCCACATTCAGGGCAGTTTCCACATTCTGCGGATAGGGCATACCGTGGGAAATGATGGTGGATTCCAGTGCAACTACCGGCTTGCCCTCTGCCAGGGCTGCCGCAACTTCGGGATTTATGTCAAGATACGGGTTCATAAGGAATCTCCTTTGTGTTTTTCTCTATTTTATTCGGATTTGGCTCGGCTGTCAACTAGCCGGTTGCTGCAGTAACCAGGATCCCCAGATTATCCCGGTAGATCTCGTCGAACTGACTTAAAGGAAGCGGATTGGTTCCGGTGCCTACCTCAATGGTGTAACCCGGACGACGGAAATTCTTGATAAACCAGTCCTTATAACCCGCATAGGCAGACTCCTCCGGCGTATCCTCCAGCGCATAGCCGCTGACCTGAGAAAAGCGTTCACCCAACTCTCTGGCACCGGGAACTTCAATATCCGCAAATTGCCAGTAGATCACCCTGCCCTGAGAATGGTACGCCAGCACCAGTTCCGGATCCACAAATTCCGTAAAGCCTGCCAGAGCCCGGCTCTCCAACTGATTTAAGGGCGCTCTGCCCACATAATCCCGGGGGCCGGGCCGGGTGAAGCCTTGAGAGAATTTGATCTCCCGGGCCTGGGGCCAGCCTGCCGGGTACTGCAGATTCAGGTCTACACCCAAAAGATTGGCTTTCCACCCATCCGGGAACGGAATGGTGGGATAGTTTTCCGACAGCCGGGCGGCCATTTCATACTGCACCTGCCCCGGTTGGATCACGCCGGTAACCAGATCCACCCCGTCGGGATCTACCATAGGTACGGTATAGATCGTGGTCCGGTTCGCAAGTTCTTTGGCGTTTACCCCGAAAATTTCACCGTCTGTACGGATGGCCTCCGCAAAGTCCTCCACAAACTTTAGGAGCACCGGTGTTGTGATCCATTCGTTGGCATGGTGTGCCGCGGTATAGATCACCTTCCGTGGACCATCGCCAATAACCAGCGTCCGAATCGGACGGTCAAAAGCAGTGGTGGTCAAAAGCTGACTGCGGCAAAAAGGATAGCTTTCCACAATAGCACGGATGGTGTCCTCGCACAGTTGGGAAGTCATAGGTACATCCGTCCTGACAATGCTCAAAAAAATCACCTCCGGTAATTCTATGCCGGAGGTGATGGTTTTGTGTTATGCCATTTCTGTAGACAGCACCTTGCCGCCCAGAATGTGGAAATGCAGATGGTGCACAGTTTGGCCTGCGTCAGGACCGCAGTTGGAGACTACCCGGTAGCCGCCGGTGAGCTTTTCCACCTCTGCGATCTGGGGGATCACTTCAAAAATGTGACGCACCACCTCGCTGTTTTCCGCGTTGATACAGGCTACAGAGGGGATATGGCACTTGGGGATCACCAGAATATGGGTGGGAGCCATGGGATTGATATCCCGGAAGGCCAGGATGGTTTCATCCTCATAGACTTTGGTAGAGGGGATCTGCCCCTCGGCGATCTTACAAAACAGACAATCCATAATTCTTCTCCTTACAATCCAATGATGCTGAAAACGCCGGTGCTGGCAACGCCCATGATAATACCGGCTATGATCACGCCCAGTGACACCGCCAACGCGGTGGATTTAATGCCCATATTCAAAAAGCTGGCAGCGAGAGTCCCTGTCCATGCACCGGTACCGGGCAGCGGAATGCCCACAAACAGCATCAGCGCAACAAACAGGCCGCCACGGCCGGCAGTTTTTGTCAGCTTTTGGCCGCCCTTTTCGCCTTTTTCCAGGCAGAATCGGAAGAATTTACCGATGTACTTTTTATCCGCGCCCCAGATCAAAATCTTTCTGGCAAAAAAGTAAATGAAGGGCACCGGCAGCATATTGCCGATCACACAGACTGCCAGAGATTCAAAATACGGCAGTCCCATGCCCACGGCAAAGGGCACACCGCCCCGCAGTTCGATCAGCGGAACCATGGAGATCAAAAAAGCCAACAGATACTTTTGAAACATTTCATCACCTTTATTGTTGTTTTGGTGATTATACCACAGAACCGAAATCTGCGCAAGAGGAAACAAATATATAGCGGATTTCCTGGGCCATAGACGCATCGATCCGCTTGCCGAGCCAAAATTTGCATGTAGGCGAAAGGTGTCGTGCGGTTTTTCATTTCCCGGGCACTTTTCGCTATGTTTCCCATTTCCCGGAAAGTACAATGGCTTTACCATTGACAAAGGAGGAATGGCAATGCAATGCCAAAAGCTGAAAACCTACATGGAGACCGGGAGAGTGGTGTTCCTGCCTCACCGGGCGATCCGTCCCAATCCCGCCCAGCCCCGGAAGATCTTCCGTCAGGACGCACTGGAAGAGCTGGCCGAATCCATTCGCCAGCACGGGATCCTGCAGCCCCTGTCGGTACGCCGGGTGGGGACAAGCTATGAGCTCATCGCCGGGGAGCGTCGGCTTCGGGCTGCCCAGATCGCAGGGCTGACGGAGATCCCCTGCATCATTATGAATATGGACGATAAAGAATCCGGCATGGCTGCCATGATCGAAAATCTGCAGCGGCAGGATCTGGATTTTATTGAAGAAGCCGCCGGGATCGCCCGGCTGATGGAGAGCTATCGCATGAGCCAGGAGCAGACTGCCCGGCTTTTGGGAAAAAGCCAGAGCGCCATCGCAAATAAACTGCGGCTGCTGCGGCATTCCGAACCTGTCTTGCGGGCATTGCGGGAAGCCGAACTGACGGAGCGCCACGCCCGGGCACTGCTGAAACTGCCCACAGAGCCGGAGAAGATGGCAGCCATCGCCGTGATCACCCGCTTAAGCATGAGCGTTGCCCGGACAGAAAAGTACATAGAAGATCTGCTGGCAAAGAAAAACGGAAAAGATCCCCGGGTAAACTTAAGCGCGTTTTTCAACAACCTGAACCAGACCCTCCAGCGGATCCAGCTATCCGGGATCCCTGCAATTTCCGAGCGAAAGGAGACGGACAGCCAGATCGTGCTGACGATCACGATCCCCAAATAATCATTCATATTTTATTTACATTTCCCCATTACCTTTTTTCGCCAGAGGATTGCCAAATTCGCATGAAAGTGCTATAATGCCGTGTATCTAGACCTTTCAGAAAGGATTCAGAATTATGATATTCGGCAAGCATATCAACCGGTATTATTTGAAGTATGCCGGCTGGCTGATCTTCGGACTGCTTTCGCTGATCATGGTGGATTTTTTACAGCTGGAGATCCCTAAGCTGTACCGCATGGTCATTGACGGTATGAGCTACGGCGTCATTACCGAAGGGCAGACCACGATCCCCTTTGATCTGGACTTTTTAATGCAGCGCATCTGTATGCCAATGGTAGGTGTAATCCTGGCTATGGTGTTCGGGCGGTTTTTGTGGCGTGTCTGTTTCTTTGGCTCTGCTGTGAAGCTGGAAGCAGATCTTCGCAACCGGATGTTCGACCATGCCAAGGACTTAAGCCGGGAATACTACCAGGTCAACAAGGTGGGCGATCTGATGAGCCTGTTCACCAATGATCTGGATACCGTGCAGGAATGCTTCGGTTGGGGCGTTATGATGTTCTTTGACGCTGTGCTGCTGGGCATTTTGGCTATCTTCGATATGTGGCAAATGAATCCCCTGCTGACCCTGCTCTCGCTGATCCCCATGTGTTTCCTGCTGGCTTCTGCCACCATCGTTGGCAAACGGCTGATGAAAAAATGGGATATCCGCCAGGAGGCCTTCTCCCGGCTGTCCGATTTTTCCCAGGAGAGCTTCTCCGGCATCGCAGTGATCAAGGCCTTTGTTAAGGAAGCCAAGGAACTGTGGGCTTTTAAAAAGCTGAATGTGGAGAACGAGGATGCCAACGTGGACCACACCAAGACCTCCGTTCTGTTCCGGGTGCTGGTGACGCTGTTTGTAGAAAGCGTGATCTGCATCATTCTGGGCTACGGCGGATACTTGGTCTACAGCAAGGTGTTTACCGTTGGTCAGCTTCTGGAGTTTATCGGCTATTTCAATGCGATCATCTGGCCTATCATGGCTGTCTCCGAGCTGATCGACATGAGCTCCCGTGGTAAGGCTTCTCTTGCTCGGATCGGCGAACTGCTGGATGCACCCATTGTGGTCAAGGACCGTCCCGGTGTGCAGCCTTTGGAGAACATTCGCGGCGACATCGAGTTCCGGGATCTGACCTTCCGTTATCCCGACGGCGAGTTTGACTCTCTGAAAAATGTATCCTTTACCATCAACGCAGGTGAAAATGTGGGTCTGGTAGGTAAGACCGGTTCCGGTAAAACCACCCTGGTGGATCTGATCCTGCGTACCTATAACGTCCCCGACGGCACAATTTTTATCGACGGTCACGATGTCAACGATGTTGCCATCCATGATCTTCGTGCAGGCTGCGCCTATGTGCCTCAGGATAATTTCCTGTTCTCCGACACCATTGAAAACAATATCTCCTTTGGTGTCGCAAACAGCAGCCTCCATGCTGTGACCCAGGCCGCCCGGCTGGCAGACATCCACAGCAACATCCAGGAATTCCAAAAGGGCTACGGTACTGTCCTGGGTGAACGGGGCGTTACCGTTTCCGGCGGGCAGAAACAGCGGATCTCCATTGCCCGGGCACTGATGAAGGATGCGCCCATCCTCATTTTGGACGACAGCGTTTCCGCTGTGGATACCAAAACAGAGCGTACCATTCTGGAAAACCTCCGTGCCACCCGGGCCGGTAAGACCACTATTCTCATCGCCCACCGGATCAGCACCATCGAACAGATGGATAAGATTCTCTTCATTGAAGACGGTGAATTGTCTGCCGTAGGCACACACGGCCATCTGTATGAGACCAACGAAGAATACCGCAAGATGGTCGATCTGCAGAAGTTGGAAGAGGAAGGAGGCAAGCAAAATGCATGAGTATCTGCCTCTTTTGATCGTCGGTGCTATCATTGGCGTGTTTTCCACCCTGTTTCTGGTAGCATTCGCTATCCTCAAGCGCCATAAGGAGGACATGACGGACCGGGATCGGAATATGTCCGACCGTGAGATCATCGGACGACTGCTTCGTTATGCCCGTCCTTATGTAAAGAATTTCATCATGGTGTTCATCATCATGCTGTTCTCCATCGGCTATGAATTGGCCTCTCCTCTGCTGATGGGCGCCATCCAGAATCTGCTGAAGCAGGAGAATTTCCAGCTCAGCCAACTTTATACCTTTGTGATCGTTTATGCCAGCATTTTGATCGTTTCTCTGATCTGCACCTACCTGCAGGCGATGATCCTGCAGAAGACCGGTCAGAAGATCCTGTCCCAGATCCGGCTGGATGTATTTACCCACATTGAAAAGCTGAGCCACGAACAGCTGAACAACATTCCTGTGGGCAAGCTGGTGACCCGTGTCACCAATGACCCCAACGCCATCAGCTTCATGTTTACCAACATCATTGTGACCCTGGCCAAAAACTCCATGGTCATCGTGGGCATCCTGGCAGCCATGCTGCTTGTCAACTATATGCTGACACTGGTGGTGCTGTGCTTTGTACCCTTTGTGGTGCTGTTCACCATTATTTTCCGGCAGTTCTCCCGCCGGGTTCACCGGCAGGTCAGCAACGCCACCACCGACATCAACACCTACCTGTCTGAGAATCTTTCCGGTATCAAGATCACCCAGATCTTTAACCAGGAAGATGCCAAAATGCAGGACTTTATTGTTCGGAGCAACAAGCTGAAGAAAGCCAAGTATAACCGGATGTTCGTCTTCGGTATCTTCCGCCCCATGGTCTATATGCTGTTTATTTCCTCCCAGATGTGCCTGTTCTATTTCGGTGCAAAGGGCTATATTCAGGATACCAGCTTCCTGGGGCAGACTATCACCAGTGAGATCGTTACCATCTTCTACGGTTATATTTCCCGGTTCTTTAACCCTATCCAGACCCTGGCAGAGCAGTTTGATATGCTGCAGCGCTCCTTTGCTTCTGCTGAGAAGATCTTCACCATTCTGGACATGGTTCCGGAAGTGGTGGACGAGCCCGATGCTATGGAGCTGGACGAGATCCGTGGCGAGATCGAGTTTAAGGATGTCTGGTTTGCCTACAAGCCCGATGAATGGGTGCTCAAGGGCGTTTCCTTCCACATTGACCCCAAGCAGACGGTGGCATTTGTAGGTTCCACCGGCTCCGGTAAGACCACGATCCTCAGCCTGATCTGCCGCAATTACGACATCCAAAAGGGTCAGATCCTGATTGACGGCATCGACATCAAAAAGATCAAGATCGCTTCTCTGCGAAAGCATTTTGGTCAGATGCTTCAGGATGTGTTCCTGTTCTCCGGCGATATTCGCAGCAACATCGTACTGCGTAAGGAAGATGTGACCGACGAGGATGTCTGGCAGGCCTGCCGGTATGTCAACGCTGACTCCTTCATCAACAAGCTGGAAAAAGGACTGGACGAGCCTGTTCGGGAGCGTGGCAACAACTTCTCCGCCGGTCAGCGGCAGCTTTTGAGCTTTGCCAGAACCATCCTACACAAGCCCAGCGTCATGATTCTGGACGAAGCCACTGCTAACATCGATACGGAAACGGAAATTCTGATCCAGGACTCTCTGGAAAAGATGAAAAACATCGGCACCATGCTGATCGTTGCCCACCGGCTTTCCACCATCCAGCACGCGGACAACATCATCCTGCTGTCCCACGGCCAGATCATCGAGCAGGGCAACCACCAGGAGCTTCTGCATCAGAAGGGCCGCTACTATCACCTTTATACCCTGCAGTTTACCAAACAGCAGCTGGAAAAAGGCTAAATCATGAACAAAACGGACGTGCATTCCGCACGTCCGTTTTTTGTAATACTGAAAATTGGAGCCTCAATCGACCTTGCTTACGATCTGGGGTCTTGCGATGAGCACTGCGGCAATGGCAGTGAAGATCATCTCGGGAATCATGTACATACCGTTATATACCACAGAATACACCAGTCCCAAAACGGTGGGATTCAGGCTTTCCACCAGCTGTGCACCCCAGGCAGGGAAGCCGTCCTGGGTAAAGAACCACTCTGCCCAGCTGGCATACAGAATGTAGCCAGAGGCGATGTGGGCCAGATACCGCGCGCCCAGCGCCACCAGGCTGCCGCACATCAGGGAGATACCGGAATTTTTGATCCGGTTGCGGAAGATGCCGCCAAGACCCAGCAGAGTGTAAGCGACCAAATAGTCCAGAAGGACCATCAGCAGTGCGCTGGTACCCATATAGGAATCGGAACTCGGTAGGAAGGCGGCAGAGATGGTACCGGCACCAATGACCATTTCGATGAGGGCATAGGTGACAGATGCCAGAAAACCCCATTTCAGGCCGTGGCGGTAGGAGATCAGCACTACCGGCAACATACTGACGATGGTAAGCTGGCCGCCAAAGGTCATTTCGGGGATGAAGGTTTTGCTGAGCAGTTCCAGGATGATGGCTACTGCCAGCAGCATTGCGCTTTCTGTTAATCGCTTGGTTTTTGTTGACATAGGGTTACCTCCAAAAAATAATGTATCGCATTGCAACCGTCCAGGTGCAATGCGATACGAAAGGTATCCCATATGTGCATCTTTCCCTCCGACGGTACTGACCGTATCAGGTTCACGGGTCGAAGCGGCGTCAGCTTCCTCTCAGCCGGTCACGTCCGGCTCCCCGAAGACTTATGTTGTTCTGCGATTGAAATTATTATATCAAGCAGGCGAAAAATGTCAAGTGTTCTGTTCCAGCCAGATCAGCAGCACCGCAATGTCACTGGGGCTGACGCCGGAAATGCGACCTGCCTGGCCGATAGACATAGGGCGGATCTGGGATAGCTTATCCCGGGCTTCCAACCGCAGTCCCTGGATAGATGCATAGTCAATATCTTCAGGCAGCAGCCGGGATTCTTCCTTTTTGAATTCCTCCACCTGCTTTTGCTGTCGGGCCAGATAGCCGGCATACTTGATCTGGATCTCAACTTCTTCCGTTACGCTTTCCGGCAGTACAGGGCGGTTTGGATCGAAGGGCGCAATGTCAGCATAGCTGACCTGGGGACGGCGCAGCAGATCTGCAAGCCGTGCTGAGTTTGTGACCGGCGCGGACTCTTTTTCTGCGAGCATGGCGTTCAGCGCCTCGTTGGCGGCAATGCCGGTGCTTTCCAGGCGGTTACATTCCCGTTTGACAGCGGCATATTTTTCTTCCACAGCTGCCAGCCGTTCCGGGCTTACCAAGCCAACTGACGCGCCAATGGCGCACAGCCGCTGATCGGCATTGTCCTGCCGGTGGAGCAGCCGATATTCGCTGCGGGAGGTCATGATCCGATATGGCTCTTCCGTGCCCTTGGTCACCAGATCGTCGATCAGCGTTCCAATATAACTGGTATCCCGGGTCAGGATCAAAGGGCGTTTGCCCTGCAATTTCAGTGCCGCATTGATACCGGCGATGAGACCCTGGGCGGCGGCTTCTTCGTAGCCGGAAGTGCCGTTGAACTGTCCTGCACCGTAAAGACCGGAGATCTGCTTTGTCTCCAGTGTGGGAAGCAGTGCGGTGGGGTCGATGCACTCGTATTCGATGGCATAGGCCGGGCGCATCATTTCTGCGTTCTCCAGACCGGGAACTGTGCGCATCATCTGCAGCTGCACATCTTCCGGCAGGGAAGAGGAGAAGCCTTGGATATACATTTCTTCCGTGTCCAGTCCGCAAGGCTCAATGAACAGCTGATGGCGGTTCTTGTCCGCAAAACGGACGATTTTGGTTTCAATACTGGGGCAGTACCGGGGGCCTACACCGGAGATGGTGCCGTCATACATAGGGCTGCGGTGCAGATTCGCCCGGATGATCTCATGGGTCTTTTCGTTGGTGTAGGTTAGATAGCATACCGCGCTGTTGTAAGGCTTTTCTTTTGTGCGGAAAGAAAAGGGTTCTGCCTTTTCGTCGCCGGGCTGCAGCTCCATCTGGGAAAAATCGATACTGCGGCGGTTGATCCGGGGCGGTGTGCCGGTCTTGAACCGGCGCAGGGGCAGTCCCAGCTTGCGCAGGTTATCTGCAAGGCCGATGGAGGGGTGCATTCCGTCCGGGCCGGAGGACAAAACCACTTCGCCGGTGATGCAAGTGCTGTCTAAGTATGTGCCGGTGGCGATGATGACCGCTTTGGCATCATACACCGCGCCCAATTGAGTCACAATGCCGGTGACGGTGTCATTTTCTGTCAAAATCTCGGTGATCTGGGCCTGCTTCAGCTCCAGATTTTCCTGCATTTCCAGGGTGTGCTTCATCACCTGCTGGTATTTCCGCCGGTCAGCCTGGGCGCGCAGAGAGTGGACCGCCGGGCCTTTGCCCCGGTTTAGCATCCGGTACTGGATGCAGGCCTTGTCTGCGGCAACACCCATTTCGCCGCCCAAGGCATCCAGCTCTCGCACCAGATGACCTTTGCCGGTGCCGCCAATGGCAGGGTTGCAGGGCATATTGCCCACTGCATCCAGATTGATGGTAAACAGAATGGTGTGCAGTCCCAGCCGGGCAGCGGCCAGCGCTGCTTCGATGCCTGCGTGACCGGCACCGATCACGGCTACATCACATTTTCCCGCCGGGTAGGTCATGCTTCTTCCTCCGCAGTTTGCTTCTTTTCTTCCGAAGGCAGAACGAAAGGCTTGCACACCACTTCACAGCGATTGATGGGAGTGCCCAGTGCGTGGAACTTTTCTTCGTATCCGGTCATGATGCCTACAATGCCGTTTTCGTGAAGATTCCGGGTCAGATTCTTTACTTCCAGTCCGCAGGCTGCAAATTCCTCCACGCTGAACTCGAACAGGGGAGCGTTGTCGGTCTTGAAGTGGAATTCGCCGCCCTGCCGGACTACCCGGCAATACTTGTCCAGGAAACCCCGATGGGTCAGCCGGCGCTTGGCGTTCTTCTTCCGGGGCCAGGGGTCGGGGAAGTTGATGAACAGCCGGTCGATCTCGCCGGCAGCGAAGATATCTTCCATATTGGCTACATCCATGTCAATGTAAAACACATTGGTAAGACCCATTTCCTTTGCCTTTTCCATAGCCACCACCATGGCCTCCCGGCAGCGCTCCACAGCGATCAGCAGCACATCGGGATTGGCTTGGGCAGTCTCGGCGGTGAATTTACCCTTGCCGCAGCCAACTTCCACCCACAGTGCGGTGCAGCCCGGCTTCAGATCGCGCCAAGTGCCCTTCATAGCGGCAGGCTCGGCGATCCGCAGAGCGGCACACCGCTCCATCCGGGGCTCCAAATTTTTCATTTTACGCATTCTCATATCCATATCCTCCGTAAAGGGCATTTGTCATATTTCCGAATCATTATAACAGATAGGCACTCCGCAGTCAAAACATTTTGTAAAATATCCCCCCTATGGGCTTGCACGGTGTCATCTTTTGGGGTATAATGCAACCAAATGAGAGAAAAGGGGGGACAAGCCATGGCAGACCATCACCACGAACACGACCACGCCTATATGCATGAACACGGCATCGCCCATAGCCACGGCCATGTCCATGAAAACCAGAAAGCGGTCATCAACCGCCTGGCCAGAGCCATCGGTCACCTGGAAAAGGTGAAGCGCATGGTGGAGGAAGGCTATGACTGCTCCGATGTCCTGGTGCAGCTGGCGGCTGTTCGCAGCGCACTGGATAATACGGGCAAGGTGATCCTGCAGGATCATATGCGCCACTGCATCGTGGATGCTGTCGCCGCCGGCGACACAGATTCTATCGACGACCTTTGCCAGGCCATTGACAAATTCATGAAGTAAGGGGCTGCATAGCAGCTCCTTTTTTCGTTCTATCCGCCGGACAAGGCACATAGGCTGTACCACCTGAAAAACGGAGGGATCGGATATGAAACGGATGGGGATCATACTGGCAGTCTGCCTGCTTTTGTCCATATTCCCGGTAACAGCCGGGGCGGTGGATATGCAGATCAAAGGGAAAAGCGCCCTGTTGATGGATATTGCCACAGGGACGGTGCTGTACGAGCAGAACGCCCACGAGCGTCTGGCCCCGGCCAGCGTCACGAAAGTCATGACCATGCTGCTGATCATGGAGGCCATCGACTCCGGCAAGATCGGCTGGAACGATACCGTTATCGCTTCAGAAGCGGCAGCTGCCAAGGGTGGCAGCCAGATATACTTAAAAGTAGGCGAGAGCATGAGCGTGACGGACATGATCAAATCCATCGCTGTATCCTCTGCCAACGACTGCGCTTGCGCCATGGCGGAGCATATTGCCGGCAGCGAAGCGGCTTTTGTGCAGATGATGAACCAGCGTGCCGCAGAATTGGGGATGAACGATACCCACTTTGTCAACTGCACGGGGCTTGATGATGACGAAAACGCCAAAGAGCATCTGACCTCTGCCTATGACATCGCTCTGATGAGCCGGGAACTGATGAAAAACCATCCGGACATCCAAAAGTTTACCACTATCTGGATGGATACGGTGCGCAACGGGGAATTTGGCCTTTCCAACACCAACAAGCTGGTGCGTTTTTATCCCGGAGCAACGGGGCTGAAGACGGGCTTCACGTCTTCTGCCGGTTACTGCCTGTCGGCAACGGCACAACGGGACGGATTAGCCTTGGTGGCGGTGGTCATGGGCTGCGAAACCTCCCAGGACCGGTTTGGCGCCTGTAAGCAGCTGCTGGATTATGGCTTTGCCAATTTCGCTTTGGTAAAGCCGGAGGTGCAGGAACTGACGGTGCCTGTAAAGCTGGGCACAGCGGACACGGTGACTGCAGTGCCCCAGGAATCGGTGCAGCTGCTTGTGGACAAATCTCAGGTCAATCAGGTGCTGGTACGGACAGAGCTGGAAGAGCAGGTGGCGGCTCCCGTGAGCAAGGGTCAGCGCCTTGGCACATTGACGGTCATGGTAGGGGAGCAGACCATTGCCCAGATGCCCATGGTAGCAAGAGATGCCGTGCCCCGTTTAAGCTGGTGGGATATTTTCCGTACCGTTCTGGGAAAATTCGCCATGGCAAAGACATAAAAAAGCACCCCCGAAGCGATCGCTTCGGGGGTACAATGTTGTCAATTACTCAGCAACGTAGGGCAGCAGAGCGATCTGACGGGCGCGCTTGATGGCGCTGGTCAGGTCACGCTGGTGAGCTGCGCAGGTACCGGTGGTACGGCGGGGCAGGATCTTGCCGCGCTCGGACAGGTAACGGCGGAGCTTTGCAGTGTCCTTGTAATCGATGCTGGTCACCTTATCCACGCAGAATGCGCAAACCTTCTTGCGCTTGCGGGGGCGAACACGCTGTTCGTTAGCCATGATGATTACCTCCTTGTAAGTTTAGCAGAAAAGTTCAGTTAGAAAGGCAGCTGTGCGTCGTCATCGTCCAGCATCGCAAAATCGGATGCGGGAGCAGCCGGAGCGGAATAACCGCCGCCGTAAGCCGGAGCCGCGGGAGCAGCGTAGCTGTTGCCATAGGCAGTGCCATCGTTGCTGCGCTTGCTATCGCCGAAGTAGACGTTGTCAGCAACGACTTCAGCAGTGCGGCGCTTG
>JAGBEM010000086.1 GCA_017936985.1 Oscillospiraceae bacterium | reverse complement strand
CCGTAGAAGGTGCAGCTGCCGCTGCCGGTGCCGCCGGGGACGGTAAGCACACCCAGCTCTATCCACTGCTCTCCATTCCAGGTATAGCACGTCCAGTTTTCGCATCGTGCGCCGTAATTCATCTCCACCTCAAAATTAAGGGTCATGCTTCGCATTCCGACAATGGGCGTGGAGAGGGTAAGCATACCGCAGTTTGCATTGCCGATGGTCATATCCTTATACTCGCCGTAGAGCGTGCCCAGATAACCTCTCACATTGCCCCGCTCCTGCCCGCAAGAGCTGCAGTACTCAGGTCTTGTATAGGTGGCGGAGATCCAATTGTGGGTATGATTCTCCTGACTGCCTGTGATGGATATATACGAGGTTGGCTCCGGGGCCGGGGACTTGTCCTTTTTGGAGAACATATTCGGTAAGAAAACCACAACACAGACAACGGCAACAACGAACGCCAGGAAATCCACCAATTCGGACGGAGATTTGGATTTCTGAGCGGACTGCAGTGTGGGCGCGGATGTAGGCTTCGGTGGTGTCGGTGGCGTAGGCTTCGGTGGCGTAGGCGTGGGTTCCGGCGGCGTAGGCTTCGGTGGAGCGGAGGCTGCCTGTTGATTACGGAAATTCGTCAGCCGTTCCTCTGCGGCACACAGGCCGCATTTTCCAGCCTGGCGCAGGTAATAATGCTTCTGATTTTTGCGGCACCGATAGGCCTGACCCGGGGTATAAAGCTGATCCATGAACTGCTGCAGGTCCGTCACCCATTGGGCAGCGGTGGTACGCAGTTTCATCCGCTGGGGAATGTTGCCGGCGTTATAGTTGAAGGTTCGGTAAAAGTCCTGCACCAGCTGCGGCGTCACCATTTCGTTTAAGTAAGGCGCACCGATGGGCACCGTCAGATCGGAATAGGTATGAATGAAGGGGCATTTGCCGTTTACCAAATGATCCAGCCGCTGATTGACAGAGGTGGAATTCTGAATGACCACCAGATTCTTTCCGGTAAAGGGGTGATAATTATTCATCAGCAGCTGAAAGATATGGATGGCAAGCGCGAAATTGTCGCTGTGCACAGAGAAAACAGCGCCGGCAGAACGCAGATTCCTGCCCTGAAGCTCCGGAGCCAGATAGTCCTGGGTGCCGGCGCAGCACCGGAAATGGATGCCGGAAACGGCATCCACCATATCAAAGCTGTCGTTATCCAGCATGGTAATGAGCCCACCGGGGGAAACCATGATGTTTTTGCAGTTCAGGTCGCCCACGATGCAGTTCTTGGAATGCAGATAGGCCACTGCCTTGGACAAGTTGATGGCAACCTGCAGATTAAACATCCAGTCGTAATTGGGAAACATGGTCTTGGCCTTGGGCATATCACAGCCCCGGGCAACGGTGCAGATTTCTACACCATTTTGAATAAAGGGCATGGTGTAGCCGATAAAAACGCCCCGGTCATCACACAGAATATCCTGGGGCCAGGCCAGGGCAAGAATTGTCTTGCCACTGCTGTCGCGCAGGTCGGCGATGGGATGCTGCACCATGTAGCGAATTTTCTTTTCTACCTCCGGATCCACCTTTTTGTAGATTTTTCCCACCAGATTCTGCCCGGAGATCTTAAAAACACGGCCTTCTCCACCGGCACCTATCTCTGCACCCAGGGTGTAGCGTTGCCCGTTCCGGCCGCTGACCACACTGTTCTCTTGAATCGCCATGAAACATCCTCTTATTCTCTCGTAAACTGCCCCATTATCGGGATAGTTTCATTGTACAAACCCCCTGCGGAAGGGGCAAGGACATTTCCGGCGATTTCACGCACAAAAAAGGCCTTTTTACACAGGATGCCCGGCAGGCTCCCGTTTCCGCACCGCCAAAAAAGGAAAAATGCATGCACAAAAACGACAAATGGCTCCAGCTGCTTGAAAACAGTCTGAAAATCAGGTATTCTTGATATCAGAATATTAAGAGTTCGAAAGGTGCTGTAACTGGTGGAGAAGATAATCTTGTCCCTCAAAAACATATACCGGCTGCTGATGTATAACGATTTCCCCATCTATTCCGACCGGGTTATCAGCAAAAAGCAGAAAAAGGGGCAGACACTGCTGCGCTTCTGGCAGGATACCGCGATTGCTGAATTCTATTCCCTGCCCTATGGGTCGATGATCTGGCGGGATGACGGCCGACGCAACCGATTGTTTTCCAATCTGTGCAACCGGAATGATGATCTGAAATATTACCATGAATACGCCAGAGAGCTGGCAGAACAGATCTCAGCGCAGACTCTTCTGAGCCAGGTTGACCGTTTTGAGGACTTCCTTCAGAGCCGGGAATACAACCACCAGGCCCTGGCATACCGGGTCAAGGGCTTTCTGGCGGCCCTAAAGGAGGATGCGTGCATCACAGATGCTATCTGCGCCCAGCTGACCACCATTACCCGTGAGATGAACCATTGCCGTAGGCAGGAAGAATGTCTGTTCTGTGCCGCCTATCTGCTGACGGTCATGGCCCTGTACGCTGCTTCCGGAACCGCCATGGGCGACGGAACCATGGATATTCTCCGGGCGGAACGGTGCTCTATGGAATCCCTGCAGGAGATTCGGTGCAAAATAAACACAGTAAATCAGGAAGGCGTCCATGTTTTATCTGCCCACACGGGATTGCTTCAGTCTCCGACCCTTTCCAAGGATCATTTCTTCGGCAGAGAAGGGGCGCTGTTTGATCTGAAGGATTTGGCAACCTCCGGGAAGAAATGCTTGATCTGCGGCATCGGCGGTGTGGGCAAAACAGAGCTTCTGCGGCAGCTGATCCGCCGGTGCGTAGAGGAGCGGCTGGTGGACAAGCTGGCCATTAT
>JAGBEM010000085.1 GCA_017936985.1 Oscillospiraceae bacterium | reverse complement strand
GAACCTCGCTCCCAAAACTGCCACGGTGGAACGTGATGGCCAGGAAATCCAGGTGCCGGTTGAAGATGTGCAGATGGGTGAAACGCTGATCGTCAAGGCTGGCGAATCAATTCCGGTAGATGGTATCGTGTTGGAGGGTTTTTCTTCCGTAGACGAATCCGCCTTAACTGGTGAGAGTATCCCCGTTGAAAAGCATAGCGGGGATAAAGTGATTGGTGCTACCATCAATAAATCCGGCTATTTCAAAATGCAGGCAACAAAAGTAGGCGATGATACAACGCTGGCTCAGATCGTTCGCCTTGTAGATGAAGCTACCAGCTCCAAAGCGCCTATTGCAAAGCTGGCTGATAAAGTCAGCGGCGTATTTGTGCCGGTGGTAATCGGGATCGCTTTGGTTGCTATCATTGTCTGGCTACTGGCGGGATACAGTTTTGAATTTGCCCTCTCCATTGGCATTTCTGTTCTCGTCATTTCCTGCCCCTGCGCTCTGGGACTGGCTACACCTACGGCTATCATGGTGGGAACCGGTAAGGGCGCAACAAATGGTATCCTGATTAAATCTGCGGACGCTCTGGAAACTGCCCATAACATTGATACGGTTGTACTGGACAAAACGGGAACCATCACACAAGGTACGCCGGTGGTTACGAATGTACTTTGCAGGGAAGGAACCAGCCAAAAGGAGCTACTTCAGATTGCGGCTTCTCTGGAAAAACTGTCGGAACATCCTCTTGCGGATGCTATCGTGTCCGAAGCTGAAAAGGGTGGATCATACTTCCTGCCTGTCAGTGGCTTCAAACAGATACCCGGCCAGGGAATTACGGGATTGATTGATGGACAGCTTTGTCTGGCTGGAAATCGCAGACTTATGGAAGCAAACGGTGTTTCCGGTGGCGCTCTGCTCCAGTTGGGCGAAGCAATGGCAGTAGACGGCAAAACACCTCTGTTCTTTGCCCGTGCGGGACAGCTTATCGGCGTAATTGCAGTGGCTGATGTTGTGAAGCCTACCAGCAAACAGGCCGTGCAGGAACTGTCTGCTATGGGTATTGAAGTGGTCATGCTCACGGGAGATAACGCTAAGACTGCGGAAGCAATCCGCCGTCAGGTAGGTGTTGACCGTGTTGTGGCAGAGGTATTCCCCCAGGATAAGGAGAAGGAGATCCGCCGCCTGCAGAGCGCCGGGAAAAAGGTTGCCATGGTTGGCGACGGCATCAACGATGCACCGGCGCTGGCCAGAGCAGATGTTGGTATTGCCATCGGCGCAGGAACCGATGTTGCGATTGAGTCCACAGATATTGTCCTGATGAAAAGTGACCTTCTGGATGTATCTACGGCCATCCAGCTCAGTAAGGCGGTTATTCGCAACATCAAGCAAAACCTGTTCTGGGCGTTTATTTATAACATCATCGGTATTCCCGTAGCTGCGGGGTTGTTCTATATCCCATTTGCTCTAAAGCTGAATCCGATGATCGGAGCGTTTGCCATGAGCTTTAGTTCCGTATTCGTGGTATCTAACGCGCTGCGGCTCAGATGGTTCAAGGCTCAACATATAACGCTTGTGGAGGGTGAGATACCTCCCATATTAGAAACACCAATACAGAAAAGCAGTAAAGGAGCATTTCAGATGGAAAAGACTTTGAAAATTGAAGGTATGGTTTGTGGTAACTGCGTGAAGCACGTTCATAAGGCGCTGACGGAGATTTCCGGTGTCCAGGATGTGGTAGTGCATCTGGAAAGCAAGTCGGCCCAGGTGCAGTTAAGCCAGCCTGTGGGAGATGAAGTATTCAAGGCAGCGATTGAAGATGCTGGCTATGAGCTGACAGGCATCCAGTAACCGCCATGAAAGCACGAAAAAATGATGTTGCTCACAAGGTAAAAATCGCACGGGGTCAGTTGGATGGTATCCTGCAAATGATAGAGGATGACCGCTATTGCGTGGATATATCCAATCAACTCCTTGCGACGCAGGCTCTCTTAAAAAGTGCCAATCAGCAAATCTTACAGGCTCACATTCGTAGCTGTGTCCGTGAAGCATTACAGACGGACGCCGAAAATCCTAAACTGGAGGAAGCGTTGAAACTGCTGGAAAAGATGGCACAATAACATTTGGGGCGGAAAGGCTTATCGGCTTTTCCGTCCTCTTTTTTATTTCCGATTGGATTGAAACTCCTTCGGTTAGGAGCGTACAGAAAAGACTTGGTTGATTATAATATATACGGTTAGACATGGCTAATTCATAAGGAGGTAGGGTGATGAACAAGTCACTTGACACAAGAACAAAATTACTTACCAAAAACCCGTTTTCCCTCATGCTGGAATTAAGCATCCCTGCGATCCTCGGCATGGTGGTTGTGGGTCTTTACAACATGATGGATTCCATCTTTGTCGGCCAGATGGTAGGCGACATCCAGATGGGCGCTGTCTCCATTTCCTATCCGTTCACGCTGATTAACGGAGGAACCGCCGCAATGCTGGGCGTTGGCTCTGCATCGGTTCTCTCCCGTGCTATCGGTAAAAAGGACGAAGCAACCGTTAAGAAGGTCATGGGCAATCTGGTCGCAATGGTGATTCTGCTGTCTGCGATCATCATGGTTGTCGGCATGACTTTTACCAGACAGATTTTGACCTTGGCCGGCGCCGAAGGTGAAATTCTGAACCATGCAGAAAAGTATCTGAGAATTGTATATGCCGGTTCTCTGTTCGTGAATTTCTTCCAGAGTGCCAATATGGTTATTCGTGGCACAGGCCAGCTTAAAAAGTCAATGCTGATCGTCGGCAGCGGTGCTGTGCTGAATATTATCCTTGACCCGATTTTCATTACGATCCTGAAGCCTTACGGTATGGGTCTTGAAGGTGCCGCTTATGCAACGGTTTTTTCCCAGTTTGTCCAGGCTGTCTTTACCCTCTGGTATTTCAAGAAGAAAAGCCCTGATGTAAAGATCGGCCGTATCCGCATTGATGGCACTTTGCTTCCCCAGGTGCTTGCTGTTGGTGTCTCTGCCATGCTGATGCAGGTTTTGACCCTGGTACAGCAGACGGTGATCTATCGTGTGGCAGCTCAGTATGGCGGCGAAAGTTCTCAAATTGTGCTGGGCGCAGCGCTTCGTTTCTGGAACTTCGCTTTTGTTCCTCTTTGGGGTATCAGCAACGGCTTCCAGCCTGCCGCTGGTACGAACTACGGCGCAAAGGACTATGACCGCGTAAAGACTTTGACCCGTGTTTTCATTACCAGCGCAACGGTGCTGTCCTTGCTGTTCTTTATCCCAGTAGAGCTGTTCCCGGCGCAGATACTTTCTATGTTTGGTGTTGATTCTGCTGTGGCGGCTGCTTCCGCAACGAACTTCCGCATCATGTTCAGCACTTACATTCTGCAAGGCAGCTTCATTATTGCTGTAACCTTGTTCCAGTCTTTGGGCAAGGCACAAAAAGCAACCTGGCTGGTACTGTTCCGTCAGATCATCCTCTTTATTCCTCTGGCAATCATCCTCCCGATGATCGGAGGTATGGGTGTCCGTGGTGTCTGGCTGGCAATCGCTTTGACGGACGCTGTTCTGGTAATCATTACGATTGCCATGATGCTGTCCGAGTTCCGAAAGATGCCTCCTACATCTTTGAACAGGTAATCCGGAAAAAGAAAAAACACAACGCAACACCACATTGGAAGCCGATGCTGAACGCACCGGCTTCTTTTCATATTTGCACCGTTGACAAATCTGCGATATAATTTCTAATTGGAGCTATAATCCTTCTGATAGGAGCGGTGCAGAATGAAAAAAACATATATAATCAAAAATGCCAGGCGATTGCTGGCAGAGCAGATAAATAGCACAGGAATGATAGAAAGGGCTGTTATGAGAACAAATCCTATATCCAATGTAGCGGGTTTGTCTGAGGTCATTCCGAAAGATAATGATGGTTACTGTACGGTCTATAAAATGGATTGTACGGATGGCTTGGGGCTTATGACTGTTTATCAAGTCTATCCGGGTATCCAGCTCATTTACAATGATTTTGAGGCAACGCGCTGTGAATGGCAGGGAAACCATGATAAAGACATACTGGAAATCAACCATTGTCGGGAGGGCCGGGAAGGAAGCCGCCTATTGAGCGGTTCCTGTCTGTACTTAGGTGAGGGTGATCTGTCTATTCATACGATGGACAACTGCGCGCCGGAAATGACTTTCCCGCTAAAGCACTATCGGGGTATTTCCGTTGTAATCAACCTGAAAACGGTAGCCGACAATATTCCTGAAATTCTTGCCGAAAGCGGTATTGATATTCTGGAGTTTAAGGAGAAGTTCTGTGCCAATGATGGATGCTTTATCATGCGGGCAAAGGATGAAATTGAGCATATCTTTTCGGAGCTATATTCTGTCCCTGACCGTTTACAGAAGCCTTATTTCCGGCTGAAAGTTCAGGAGCTGCTTTTGTTCCTATGCATGGTTGATGTTTCAAAGGAACAGCAGCGGGAGCAATATACCGCTCCCCAGGTTGAGGTTGTGAAGGCGATTCATCGGAAGCTGATCTCCGATTTACAGGCGCGGC
This sequence comes from Oscillospiraceae bacterium, assembly GCA_017936985.1. The sequence continues at coordinate 802 of JAGBEM010000085.1, read as the reverse complement.
CGACTATTGAAGAACTATCAAAGGAGTTTCTTATCAATACGACCACCTTGAAGAACACCTTTAAGGGCATTTATGGACAGCCAATCGGAACCTATATGAAGGAATACCGTATCAGACAGGCTGCTGTCCTGCTTCGCCAGACAAAGGCAACCATAGCGGAGATTGCAAATCAGGTCGGATACGAAAATCAGAGCAAATTTGCAAATGCGTTCCGGGATATTATGATGATTGCCCCAGCGGAGTATCGGAAACAAAACAGCAGCAAAAGCTAATTGAATATCGGACAGTCTGCCGCACGACGGCAAAAGAAAAAAGCCGTCGTTCAGCAGACAACTTTCCACGCGCCAATGATGCGGCGGCTTTGAGTTTCAGAGCCGCCGTTTCTTTTTGCTTGTCGGAAACCTACGACGAACCTACACCGTGTAAAGACACGGCGGCACATAGGAGGATGCCGCCGTGTTTATTTTTGGTTTTCTACACAATACCCATGATCTTCACCAGCTAAAAAAAGCGTAGTTCCCCCTCCGGGTAAGTCCGGCATTGAGTATGTACTATACTGTGTAGCATCTTGCACTTTTGCATCCCCGTGCGCTCGATTGGTCTTTGACCAGTCGGGCGCTTTTTGCTGTTTTACAGGGCAGCAGAAAAAATATTTTCAAAAAAATCAAAAAAGGAGGCATTTAGCGGGCAGCAGACGGCCTTGCGTTCGCCTTGTTAGCGGAAAGGGAGAAACCCACCTCATTCCCCCAGGAAAGGGGGGTGAAAAGATGGATGTGATCCCCCGTAATGACTATGGCGAGCG
>JAGBEM010000084.1 GCA_017936985.1 Oscillospiraceae bacterium | reverse complement strand
TCCCAAATTCTGCTGTTAGCTGTTCAGATAAATATTGAAGCAGCTTCTTTCCATATTCTGCTCTGTCATTTTCTCCACACGCTTTATAAATCTGTTCCCCAATCTCCCAATAAGTTATTACCATTGTGGAGTTCACCGCAGCACTTAACCTATGCTGTGCTGATACAATAGACTGGCGAATGGAATGATAGGTCTGTTCTGCATTTTGATTTATTTGCAAATTGTTATCCATTTTGTACTCTCCTTACTGTGGATGCTATTAAAATATTATACCACGGAATCAATAAAAACACTCAAATCAATATTTATGGATTGATTTTGCAATTTTTCTGCAAAATCTTCAATTAAAATCTCTTTCGACTCTTTTTCTGAGTAACAATGACTTCAATCTGTCTTTCTATTTTTATTATAAAAGCACCTCCAAATACTGCCGTAAAATCTTTTCCACCTTAAACATCCCAGCATATTGCATTAAAGCTCGCAGGTTCTTATCTTTTCTACGGGCATAAGATTTTAGCGCTCCCTGAAAGGTCTGAATTTCAATTCTGCTGCGGCTTCTGAGCAAATCACAGATCGTCCGCTCCATATCATAAACCGGCACAGTATGCCCGAACGGAGTTTTCGCTGTTGTAAATCCTACATCATGTAAGTCTGCTTTAATCGTAAAAACTTGAATGCCTTCTGCTTTCATTTTGCTTGGATTGCATCCAGTTTTGACCGTAACTGTATATTCTATTGGCTCACGGTCTGTCAGATCGTGAAAAAATAAAGCTGTTTCATGTGAAAATACTGCTTGTTCAAATCGCAAATGAAGCAGATACATGGCATCCACCCAGGAATCTTTGGACAGATAAATCCCATGTGCGACTCTATCCAAATCTCGTGAACGCACATAATCATAAAATACCGGCTTTGAAATTCCAGAAGATACGACCTGTGATGTTCGTAGCATTCCTTCCTGTGCTGTTAGCATCTGATCCAGCTGTTCAAATTGTCCCATCATATCACTTCCTTTCGCACTAATATTATACGCGATATTAGTTCAAAAGTAAAGTCGTGGATATATAGTTCCTCTTCCCAAATTTAACAGACGGTGTTTGGCATTTTGTGGCTTTGCGTATTTTTTATCCATAAACCCAATCCTGAATGGCAAATTTCAAACTCTGCACCTTGCCCAGCAGCCAGATTGCAGCCAGCGGCAGACCCATGGGGCTAATCAAAAATGCCATGACTAAAAGGATCACACCATTTTGCGGGGAATAGGTAAGCAGCACAGCCACGCCAAGCAGAGTAATTACAGTGCTGAGCAGACCAAGCACCAGACCGGATATGTAGATCAGCCCCGTGCAGAGCCAGACAAAAAGCGTCAGCACCAAAATGACCGGTGCAGTTACGATCATCAGCAGGTATTTCAAAATCTTCATTCCAGTTCCTCCTTCCAGCGGTCCAGATACCGTTTGAACAGGGTATCCGCTTCTTTTACATCATCTTCCGTCAACTCCCGTCTGCCTTTGGTCAGTTCAATCTCCAGATAAGTCCGGTAATCATCGGCTAAGAGGTCAAACAGTTCCTTGGGAGTATGGCACACCTCTCCGGTGCAATAGTGAAAGTCCTGGTCAAATTCAACCCTTACACATCCGTGACGGCTGATATAAACTTCGATGGTCTCGTCTGCGGCCAGGTAGTCCGCAAAAATCTCCAACACTTTTTCAAAGGTCAGCATCTGTTTTCACTCCTTTGCGACACTTCTATTCTATTTCATATTATCCGGTATGGACAGGCAAAAGACAAGGATACCGGCAAAAAGAAAAAGCGGAGGGAGGTGCGGCGAAGAAACGCCGTTCCTCCCTCCGCAAATGGAGTACCTATCCCTGTTATGAGAGTTTAGAAAGCTGGGTAAGGATTTCCTTCACACCCTCCCATAACTGTTCCTGCCGCTGGGATATATCCTCCAAGTCAGCATCATAAACCCGCCCCGTCTCATGCACTTTGCGGGTCAGCTGATTCAAGTTGTTGCTGCTTCGGCGCATTAGGGAGACCAGCTCCTTCAGCTCCGGCAGATCCAGTTTGACCACATACCCATCCAGTGCCATTTTCCGCAGATAGGCACTCAGATTTTCTGTCCCATATTGCTGCATCTTTTGGCGGATTACTTCCAATTCCTCTGCGGACACCCAAAACAAAACCGGAACATCCCGCTTACGCTTTACCATGGTTATCGCTCCGGCTCCCGTTTCTTCGGGGCGGCAGGCTTATGGGCAGGCAGTTCCTGCTTGAGCTTATCCCGTACAGAGGGACGGGACGGTTGCGTTTTTTCTCCCTGAGTACGGCTGCGCTGCTGTTCTTCTCGCACCAGATCAATAAAGCCATCCAGCACAGCAGGGTGGCTGTTCAGGACATAACCACAACGGACGGTTTCAGGGTTCTCGTTGGGAATGGTCTTAGCCCATTCCTTATTGCGTCGGGAGTAGCGCCCATCCCAGTCCTGAAGCTGAACGGTGTTGGCCAGAACCAAAGCCACACGCTCCATGCCATAGGTCTCGATCACACCCTTTGCCGCATCGTGACTGAGATACATCCCGTCGAAGTGTTCCCGCACCGCCGCTTCAATGGACTCCTTGCATTGTAGATTGGCATGATTGGAAGCCCGATACTGCTCCAACTCCCCATGTTCTCTCGCATAGGCAGCAGAATGGGGATAGACCGGTGTTGTTCGCAGTTCCTCTTTGGCTCTGCACACATCATCGGCACGGTTCTCAATGCTGTCCCGGATCACATCCATGTGGCCGGTCTCCAGCTTTTCAAAATAGCGGTACACATCCGCCAGCGGCGAGGGAGATTCCAAAAGCGCCTGAGCCTGGGCGTCGGTCAGCTCCAGTTCCTCCATCGCCATCACAATATCCTCACGAACCGTGTACTCATAGGTGTGGTGCAGGATTTCTTCCGGGGGCTGGCTTTTCAGCCAGTCCCTGTATTTGTCCTGCTCGGCAGCCATCTTTTCATAAAGGGCTGTATTTAGATCGTTGGTATTCATGTTATCGCACCTCCTCATGCTGTTTTGGTTTCTTGTCGGTACTGCGGGGCGGCACCGGGCGTTTCAGATGATCCAGCACCGAAGGCCGTGTGCTTTTGGCAACAACAGCTTCAGCGTGTGCCGATCCCTTTCCGTCGATGTTGAGCAGGGTATCCAGCTCCACCAGACGGGCGTTTTTGCTTCTCAGTTCTTCTTCATAAAGGAATGGCTTTCCAACTTCCTCCTTTGCGGCAGCCTGCTGCTGATAGAGGTTATCCAGCTGGGCCTTTGCCGCCTCCAGACGCTGTGGCATCTGGGCGAGGGCATTGTCGATGCGGGTAAGATTTCCGCGAGGGTCTGTACCAAGGGTTGTCCTGTGGGTCATCTGGCCTTTCAACAGGAGCGTATATTCCTGTTTCCAAGCGGAAAATTCCACGGACATGGCATAGCCCCGGTAGCTGCCGATCTGTACCGGATCGGAGGTTTTGACCTCCTTGCAGGCATCCAAAAGGGCAGCACCGGCGTTCTCCTTATCGGTCAGCAGATCTCCACGGATCTCCATACCGGCAAAGCCGTCCTCCGGGTGCGGGTGAGCTGCCAAAACCTCCAGATCAGATTCAAAGCCCTTGATAAAGCCCTTGTGCTTTTCAATCTCCTCCGGGAAGTATTTGAGCAGCTGGTCCTCCAGACGATACTGCTTGCTCTGGTGGTCGGCTTTCATCAGCTTCAGGCGTGATACCTCCACATCCAAATCCATACGCTCTTTGATACGGGGATCTCCGGCGCACAGAGCCTTGATCTCGGCAAAACTGAGGGCGGTTTCATCCACATCATCGCAGGAGCGCACCGGCGATTTAGAGGTCATGATCTGGCTGATGAATTTCTGCTTATTCTCCACCGTCTGCCACAAATAGGCATCAAAAGTCCCCTCGGTGACATAACGGTACACATGAACCAAAGGGTTGCTATTGCCCTGGCGCTCGATACGCCCCTTTCTCTGGGCAAGGTCTCCCGGTCTCCACGGACAGTCCAGATCATGAAGTGCCACCAGACGGTCCTGCACATTGGTGCCTGCGCCCATCTTGGCGGTGCTGCCCATAAGCACACGCACCTGACCGGTACGGACTTTGGAGAACAGCTCCTTTTTCCGTACTTCGGTGTTGGCTTCATGGATAAAAGCGATCTGGTCGGCAGGCATCCCCTGGGCAATGAGCTTCTGACGAATATCGTCATATACTGTAAAGGCCGGTTCCTGCTCCGGCAAAGGCACAGCGCCTTCCAGTGCGTGAAGCAGTGGATTATCCAGCGTTTTCGCCGCCTTGCTTGCGGGAGCTTTTGCCTGTGGGGTAGAAATGTCGCAGAACACCAGCTGGGTCAGCTTGTCAGCTTCGCCATCCCGCCAGATCTGCATGATGTTCTCCACACACTGATTGACCTTTGTTCCGGGTTCGTCCGGGAGCATCTGGTTGACGATCCTCTGGTCCAGCCCCAGCTTGCGGCCATCCGAGGTAATCTTGAGCATATTGTCCTGGGACGGATCAACGGTTCCGCTGTGTACCAGCGATGCGCGTTCCGAAAGGGCCTTGACCATTTCCTGCTGATGTTCGGTAGGCTGCGCCACGATGTTGTGGTATTCCACTTCCGGGGTAGGCAGATTCAGCTGGTCGGCAGTCTTAATGTCAGCCACTTCTTTGAACAGGTTCATCAGCTCCGGGAGGTTGAAGAACTTACTGAATCTCGTTCTTGCCCGGTAGCCGGTGCCTTCCGGTGCCAGCTCCAATGCTGTGACGGTCTCCCCAAATCGGGAAGCCCAGCAGTCGAAGTGGGTCATGTTCAGCTCTTGCAAGCGTTCATACTGAAGGTAACGCTGCATGGTGTAAAGCTCGGTCATGGAGTTGCTGACCGGGGTGCCGGTGGCAAAGATCACGCCACGGTTTCCGGTGATCTCATCCATATAGCGGCACTTGGCAAACATATCGGAGGATTTCTGCGCGTCCGATGTGGAAAGACCAGCCACATTCCTCATTTTTGTGTATAGAAACAGGTTTTTATAGTTGTGGGCCTCGTCCACAAACAAACGGTCCACACCCAGCTGCTCGAAGGTTACCACATCGTCTTTTCGCCCCTCGGCTTGCAGCTTTTCCAGCCTGGCTTCCAGAGACTTTCTGGTACGCTCCAGCTGCTTGACGGTAAAACGCTCACCACCGCTGGCCTGCACCTCTGCGATCCCCTCGGTGATCTCGTCGATCTGCTCATAGAGAAGCCGTTCCTGACGCTCCCGGCTGATGGGGATACGCTCAAACTGGCTGTGTCCCATGATGATGGCGTCGTAGTCACCGGTCGCAATACGGGCGCAGAACTTTTTGCGGTTATGGGTTTCAAAGTCCTTTTTGGTTGTGACTAAGATGTTGGCGGAAGGATAGAGGCGCAGAAACTCCGACGCCCACTGCTCGGTCAGGTGGTTGGGAACCACAAAGAGAGATTTCTGGCACAAGCCCAGGCGTTTGGCTTCCATCGCAGCGGCCACCATCTCAAAAGTTTTGCCCGCGCCCACTTCATGTGCCAACAGGGTGTTACCGCCATACAGCACATGGGCGATGGCGCTTTTCTGGTGTTCCCGCAGGGTAATGGCCGGGTTCATGCCGCCAAAAGTGATATGACTGCCATCATACTCACGGGGACGGGTAGAGTTCATTTCTTCGTTGTACTGGCGCACCAAAGTCTGGCGGCGCTCCGGGTCTCTCCAGATCCAGTCCCTAAAGGCTTCCCGGATAGCCTGCTGTTTTTGAGCAGCCAGGGTGGTCTCCTTGGCGTTCAGCATGCGGCGCTCTTTTCCGTCTGCGTCCTCTATGGTGTCATAGATACGGACATCTCGCAGGTTCAGGCTATCCTCCAAAATCTTGTAGGCATTGGCGCGGCTGGTTCCGTAGGTGGTGTAGGCTGCCACATCGTTGTAGGATACGGAAGATTTCCCCTTGATCTGCCATTCAGCGGTAAAGGACGAATAGTTGACCTCAATACTGCGCTGGAGATAAAACGGGGTGTTGAAGGTCTCGTACATAAACTGCTGGATGTACTCTTTGTCGATCCAGGTAGCGCCTAGACGCACTTCGATCTCCGACGCATCCAGGTCTTTGGGCTGGGCGGCGGTAAGAGCTTCCACATTGACTGCATAAACCGGGTCCTGCTGTGCCGCCCGCTGCGCCTGACGCAGTTTGCGGCGTACATTGCCGGAAAGGTATTCATCAGCAGTCACATAATGGGGTGTGCCGTCTTTCTCCAACTGTCCCGGTACACGGAAGATCACGCCTTGCAGCTCTCCGGCCAGTTCTTCTTTTGTTTTTCCGGTAAGCTGGCTCATATAGCTCATATTCACGCAGGCTTTTTCCGAGATAGACACCGCCAGTGCTTCGCTTGCTGTATCCACCACAGCCACCGCCTGATGGGGCTTGATGGTCCGTTTGGTGAACATATCCGCCTTGCGTTCCAGCTTTCCGTCCTCGTCGATGACTTCCAGCGCACAGAGCAGGTAATAGGAAGAATCGTCTGCATAGGCCAGACGGTTTGCACGGTCATTGATGAGACCGTATTTGGCAGAAAAGCTGTCATAGAGCTGGTTCAGTTCCGCCTGCTTCTCCCGAATGGTGCTGTCAGGAACCGCTGCGTCCATCTGAAGGTCGATCAGTTCCTGCACACAATCACGCAGTCCCACAAGACCTTTCACACGGGCTTCGGCGGTGGCGCTGAGGTCAGGGCGCACCATACGGCTGTTTTCCCGGTAGTACACCTGCCCATCTACAATGGCATAAGAATAGTTCTTCACATTGGGGTCGGCAGGAATGGAGGTGTCAATGGCTTCGCCTTCGCCCAGCTCCGGCAGCTCTGCCTCCTGATAAGTGCCATGAATGTACTTCACCGCATCATGCAGCTGGTCGGAAAGCTCCAGTCCCTCGATAGGGTTCACGGTGTAATCCATACCATGAGCAGTGCTTACCGGCTCCTGTCTGCCCAGCACCATTTCCGGGTGGTCGATAAAATACCGGTTGATGGCAAACCCATCCTCCGTCTGTCCGGTCTGGGTCCACTCCGGCACGATGTCCAGCGGGCGATCCCTCTTTTGGAGGAAGATGATGTCCGATACCACCTCGGCACCGGCATTCTTTTTGAACGCGTCATTAGGCAGACGGATAGCTCCCAGCAGCTCGGCACGCTGGGCAAGATAGCGGCGCACGGTGGAATCCTTGGCATCCATGGTATAGCGGGAGGATACAAAAGCCACCACGCCGCCGGGACGCACCTGATCCAGTGCTTTGGCGAAAAAGTAGTTGTGAATACTGAAATTCAGCTTGTTGTAGGCTTTGTCATTGACCTGATACTGACCGAAAGGTACATTGCCGATGGCAAGGTCAAAGAAGTCACGCCTGTCGGTGGTCTCAAAGCCGCCTACTGTGATGTCCGCCTTGGGATAGAGCTGCTTTGCGATGCGCCCGGAAACCGGGTCCAGCTCCACGCCGTACAGACGGCTGTTTCTCATTTCCTCCGGCAGCATACCGAAGAAATTGCCCACACCCATAGATGGCTCCAGAATATTTCCGGTCTCAAATCCCATACGGCCCACCGCTTCATAGATGGCCTGAATGACCGTAGGGCTGGTGTAATGAGCGTTGAGGGTGGAGCTTCTGGCGGCGACATATTCCTCCGGGGTCAGCAGCTCTTTCAGCTGGGCATACTCGGAAGCCCATGCCGGTTTCTCCGGGTCAAAGGCATCAGAAAGACCGCCCCAGCCCACATAGCGGGATAGGACTTCCTGCTGTTCCGGGCTTGCCTGCTGTCCGGCAGCTTCCAACTCTTTCAGCAAACGAATGGCATTGATATTTGCCTGGAACTTGGCTTTCGGACCGCCTTCACCCAAATGCTCATCGGTAATACGGAAGTTTTGTGCATTGCGGTGCAGGTTTGCCTTGTATTCCTCATAGGAGGCTTCCTCGGCAGCTTTGGCATTGGGAAAGGTCTGCCACTGGCCATTGACCTGAATGGAAACCGGGTGTTCGTCCAGCACTTCCTCAAAGGTTTTCTCCGACTCAGTCACAGGGGCTGATGGCTCCGGCTCATTGGTTCGCAGGGTCTGAATAACCACATCATAAGGCAGATTGTTCTTGTCTCCCGGATAGACGGCCACGGTCTCGGAATGGAAGGTCGGGGATTCGGCAGTTGGTTCTGACTGCTCCTGTCCAAAACCATCCAGCTGATGGGCATACATCCCCCGCAGCAAAGGCGCAACCTCATCCCAGCGGAAATACAGCACAGCCAGACGCTTTTCCTCTGCGTCCAGGACTTCCAGCTCCATGCCCTGTGCCGTAGTACGGTAATCGGCAATATCGCCGGTCTCCAGATTCAGCGTCTCGATCTCACCGGAATAGGCTCTGCTCAGCCAGTAGGCGATCTCACTGTTGCTCCTGCCGGATTGCAGCAGCGTGGAAATCTGTTTTTTATCTGCTTCATCCATCAGTCCATGGGACAATACATCCCGCAAGTCCTGATCTGCCTTGTCCGGGTCAATGGGAAGAAACTCGGTATAGTAAGCATTGCGGCGGTCTGCCCGAAGCAACTGCTCGAACTGTTCTTTGCGCTCTGCCCGATAGATGGGATATACCATGCCGGTGGGCAGAAGCTGTACGGTGTCCTCCCGCAGCTCGGTGATCTGATAGGCGTCATCCTCGATATACACGGTATCGCCCACAGCATAGACCGGGGCGGCAGGGTCATAGGAGGTTCTTTGCGGAGTTGGGCGGCGAACTGCATCATATTCCTCATCGGAAATGGAAACTTCCGAAGTCTGCTCTGTCTCGGCAGCTGCAATCTGCTCTGCATCCGACATCACCTGTTGGATAAACGGGTCATTGTCCAGTTTTTCCGGGTCTGCCATCTGGCCGTTGACGATCCCTTTTTCCTCCAGGGCTTCCCGGATGGCGATGGGGTCGATGTTGTCAAAACGGTCCTGTTCT